>NZ_OPYO01000035.1:0-221339 GCF_900275665.1 Pseudomonas sp. JV241A | reverse complement strand
GCTCGGCCTCGGCGCCAGCCGCAAGGACTGGCGCCTGGCCGAAGCCGAGCACCTGCTGCGCCTGGCCAGCCTGCGTCTATCCGCCTTGCAGGACATCGTCAGTGCCCGCGAGCTGGTCAAGGGGGCAGACGAAATCCTCCGTGAACAGAGCGACCCGGGGTCGTTTGCCGCCCGCGAGCAACTGGCCAAGAGCCTGGCCACCCTCAACAGCGTCCAGCAGCCCGATCGCACCGGCCTGTTCCTGAAGCTGGCAGCCCAGCGCGAGCAAGTGCTGCAGCTCAGTGCCCAGTCGCCGGAGTTCAACAGCAATGCCGATGCGCTGGGAGCCCTGACCGCTGATGGTGATGGCGCCAGTCGCTGGTCGCAGTGGTGGGCCGAGCTGTCCAAGTACTTCCAGATCGATTTCAACGCGGACGACAATGTTCGTCCACTGCTGGCCGGGCAATCGCTTAATCAGTTGCGCCTGGCCCTGAGCCTGACGATCGAGCAAGCCCAGTGGGCTGCGCTCAATGGCGAAGCCAAGGTCTATACCCAGGCCCTGGATGACGCCAGGAGCGTGCTGTTGGCCAATTTCAACCCGGACAACCCGCAGAGCCAGGCAATGCTTGCCGCTCTCAACGAGCTGGCCGAGCAGCCGGTTGCGGTGGTGGTGCCGGACCTGGCAGACAGCATCAGTGCCGTTCAGGCCTACCTTGAGCGCCGGCATCTGCCGGTCGAGGAGGCCAAGCCATGAAGCGCGTCTACCTGCTGGCGGTGGTGGCCATTGCAGTGGCTGCTGCGCTCGGGATCGCGATCGCCAAGCACAGCGGCTATGTGCTGATCTCCTACGGCAGCTTTCGCTATCAGTCGGGCCTGTGGGCAGCCCTGGCGGCGCTGGCCGGGATTATCCTGGCGGTGCTGCTGGTGCGCTACCTGGTCGGCCTGGTGCTGACTTCAGGCGGGGTGGTCAACCCCTGGTCGCGGCGCAACCGCAGCCGTCGCACGCAACTGGCCATCGAGCAGGGCCAGCTGGACCTCGCCGAGGGTCGCTGGGCCAGCGCTCAACGTCACCTGCATCGCGCTGCCGAAGCCGAGCGTCAACCGCTGCTGTACTACCTCGGCGCCGCGCGTGCCGCCAATGAGCTGGGCCGCACCGAAGACAGTGACAACCTGTTGGAGCGTGCCCTGGAGCGTCAGCCCGAAGCCGAGCTGGCCATTGCCCTGAGCCACGCCCAGTTGCAGATGGACCGCGGCGACAGCGACGCGGCCCTGGTTACCCTGCAGGCCATGCAGGAGCGTCATCCGCACAACGTTCAGGTGTTGCGCCTGTTGCAGCGTCTGTATCGCGAGCGTGGCGACTGGTCAGCACTGATCCGCCTGCTGCCTGAGCTGCGCAAGGACAAAGTGCTGCCGGCGCCGGAGCTGGCTGAACTGGAGCGCCGTGCCTGGGGTGAGAACCTGAGCCTGGCGGCCAGCCGCGAAGGCGATGAACAGACCGCGCGGCAATCCCTTGAGCGCGCCTGGCAGCAGCTTACCGCTGCGCAGCGTCAGGAACCGCCGCTGGTGCTGGCCTATGCCGAGCAGCTACGCCAGCTGGGTGCTGAAAGCGAGGCCGAGCAGGTCTTGCGTACAGCCCTCAAGCGTCAGTACGAAAGCCATCTGGCCCGGCTGTACGGGTTGGTGCGCGGCGGCGACCTGGCTCGCCAGTTGCAAACGGCCGAAGGCTGGCTCAAGGAGCATCCTGACGATCCAAGCCTGCTGCTCACCCTGGGCCGCCTGAGCCTGCAGAACCGCTTGTGGGGCAAGGCGCGGGATTACCTGGAAAGCAGTTTGCGTGTGCAGCGCAATCCCGAGGCCTGTGCCGAACTGGCACGCCTGCTTGCTGGCTTGGGTGATACCGAACGCAGTAACCAATTGTTCCAGGAAGGTCTGGGCATGCTTGATGAGCGTCTGCTGGCATTGCCACTGCCAGAGGTCGTGCGAGCTTGAGTTACCCATGGGCGCGCCGAAAAACGCGGGCCCATGGGCTTGAGCCAATTTCCTGCGTTAGCCGGTAAGTTTTCCTTCAAATACCTACGCATTTTTCTTGCTGAGTTCGGGATACTTCCCCAGTCGTTCAGGGACTTGTCCCGACTGTCTTGCCTTGATACAAGCCGCGCCTTTCCTCTACCGTTATCGCCTGTCTATTGCGCTCCTGGATTCGCCATGTCGTTGGCCCGCTTGCGTTCACTATTCTTCCCGGCGTTGCTGGCATCGATACTGGTCCAGGCTGCCGCCTATTACCTGGAATTCGGCATGGGCCTGGTGCCATGCCCGCTGTGCTACAGCCAACGCCTGTTCCTGGGCGCGTTTGCCGTGGTCTGCCTCTGCGCGGTGGTGCATTCCCCGGGGCGTCTGGGTACCCGCATCTATGCCGCTCTGGCGCTGTTCTTTGCCGCAGGTGGCGCGCTGCTCGCCGCCCGGCACGTGTGGCTACAAGGCAATCCGGCGCTTTCAAGCACCGAGTGCGAACCGGCTTTTGACTACGTTATCGAAAGCATGCCAACGCTCCAGGTCATCAAGGCAATGGTCATCGGCAGCCCCGATTGCGTGCCTATCAACTGGAGTTTCCTGGACCTGACCCTGCCTGAATGGAGCCTGTTGTCCTTTGTGTTGCTGGCAACCTTGCCGACCTTCCGCCTGCTCGGCCGCACCCGCCCCCTGTTCACCCGCGCAGTAAAAAACTGAGGCGAAGTTTTTCACAGTGCAAGCGACCGGCGGCAAAGGATGGTCGGATTAAACACTTGTATGAACTTTGTCGCGTGCGTACCTTGAAGGCTAGGGCGCACGGGAATAATCTCCCTGCACGCATACCGAAAACACAGCTGCTCGATGCCGCTCTGCTGATTCCACCTTTGCTCTGCACATTTGCGGCGCGGGGGCAGGGGCATTACCCAGAAGGGAAGAGATCGCCATGCTAGATAGTTGTCAGAATGCTCAGGAACGCTGGGGTGGGGTTCATAAGCTCATTGACCGCTGGTTGGACGAGCGTGCAGAGCTGGTGACGGCCTTCCGCGAGCTGCGTGATGCCAAGCCGGCGTTTGCCGACAAGGACAAGAACCGTGACTTCTGTGCGGTGCTGATCGATTACGTGTCAGCGTGGCATTTCGAAGTGAGCGAACAACTGGTCAGCGAAGCCAAGGCGTTTGGTGATACTCGCGGCCTCGAGCTGGCCAAGCAGATCAGCCCTCGCATCGACGCCATCACCGAAATCGCTTCGGCTTTCAACGATCACTGCGACAAGGGCAACTGTAACGACCCTGAACGTTTCGCGGAAAAGCTGGGCAAGCTCGGCAGCCTGTTGCATGAGCGTTTCGAGCTCGAGGATTGCCTGATCGAAGTGCTGCATACTGCGCACAGTGAAGAAGGCGCGGTGCAGGCCTGACGGTGCTGCCGACCCTCAGTCGGCAACCCCGAGCAGTTCGATCTCGAACACCAGCGGCGTATAGGGTGCAATCAGGTCACCCGCGCCATCGGCGCCGTAAGCCTGCGCCGAAGGGATCACCAGCCGCCATTTCGCCCCGGTCGCCATCTGCGGCAATGTCACCTGCCAGCCCTCGATAACACTGTCCAGATTGAACCACTGTGCCTGCTGGTTCTGATCGAACACGGTCCCGTCCGGCAACTTGCCAACATAGCGAACCTGGACTTTGCCTCCCGCTTTGGGTTTGCTGCCAGTGCCGGCCTGCAATTCGCTCACGAGTATGCCTTCAGCCAGTTCACGCACTCCGGGCCTGGCCCGTTCAGTGGCCATGAAACGTTTCTCTGCGCTCAGCAATTGTTCGGTCTGGGCTTGAACTGCAGCCTCGTTGGCCTGGGCATCATGTTCACTGAGTATTGCCGTCATGCGCTCTTTGCTCAGCGCCAGCGGCTTGTTCTGATAAGCCTGGCGCAACCCTTCGATCAAAGCATCGAGTTGCAGGCCGGGAACTTCGGTACGCAGGCGTTCACCCAGGCTGGCGCCCAGGCTGTAGGCCAGGTCATGGTCACTTGTCGAAGTAGTTTCAGGCGCTGCAATTAACGATGTCGGCAATAGCAACAGGGTAAGGATTAGATAGCGCGGCACAGGCTCGCTCCTGCTTCAGAGGAAACAAAGTATGCCAGCCTTCGCTCGTCACTTCGTGTAAATATCAGCAACACTTTGTGCAGCATCTACACTTGTTTCCAGCTGCAGCGATAACAACTTTGCCCAGGCATGCAACGCGGCGCATTTAATACTGTCAACATGCCCTAGCGGCGGTAGCAGCAGAAGCATAGTATGAGCCGCAATCTCGTCAGCCAGGAGGTAAACCATGTCGGCCAATAAGAAGCCAGTAAGTACGCCGTTGCACCTGCTCCAGCAACTCTCGGACAGCCTGCTCGATCATTTGGAAAATGCCTGCTCGCAAGCGCTGGCTGATGCTGAAAAACTGCTCGCCAAGTTGGAAAAACAACGGGGTAAGGCACAGGAAAAACTGCACAAGTCCCGTCTTAAACTGCAGGACGCTGCCAAGGCTGGCAAAGCCAAGGCACAGGGCAAGGCCAAGGACGCTGTGGCCGAACTGGAAAAGTTGCTCGACAATTTGAAGGACCGTCAATCGCAAACGCGCACCTACATCCTGCAACTCAAGCGTGACGCTCAGGAAAGCCTGAAACTGGCCCAGGGTGTTGGCAAGGTCAAGGAAGCCGCCGCCAAGGCGTTGACCCTGCGTTCGGCCAAACCTGCTGCAGTGGCTGCTGCCAAGCCAGCCGCCAAACCTGCTGCCAAGGCACCGGCCAAAGCCGCGAGCAAACCTGCTGCCAAGCCTGCGGCAAAACCGGCCGTTAAAGCCGCCGCCAAACCAGCAGCCAAGCCTGCTGCTAAAGCACCCGCGCGCACTGCTGCAGCCAAGCCTGCTGCTGCCAAACCGGCCGCCAAGCCTGCTGCCAAAGCCCCTGCCAAGCCTGCGGCGAAAACTGCAGCGGCAAAACCGGCAGCCAAGCCGGCAGCTAAACCCGTTGCGGCAAAACCTGCCGCTAAACCTGCCGCTAAACCAGCAGCGGCAAAACCAGCAGCCAAGCCAGCCGCAAAAGCTCCGGCCCGTACCGCTGCAGCCAAACCGGCCGCGGCAAAAGCCCCGGCTAAGCCCGCTGCCAAACCTGCCGCGGCAAAGCCCGCCGCCAAGCCAGCCGCTAAGCCTGCTGCCGTAAAAGCACCCGCCAAGCCTGCTGCAAAGCCCGCTGCAGCCAAACCAGCAGCCAAGCCGGCTACTCCAGCAGCACCGGCAGCAGCCGCTGCTCCTGCACCGGCAGCCGCTGCGTCGTCTGCACCAGCAGCTTCGGTAACACCGGCCGCTCAGACCCCGTCTTCGGCGTCCTGAGTCGTCAGCATCACGGCGCGCAGCCTGTGCAGCGCGTCGTGATGCGCACCGGCGCCTTCGGGGGCCAGCCAGCTTATCCAGTCCAGTGCGGTTTCGGGCGTTGCTGCCCAGTCCTTGCAGGCCGTCTCAAGGCGCTCCAGCAGGATGCGTTCTGCCGCTAACTCCAGACCTTTTACCTGCTCGCGCAATCCCGTCAATTGCGGATCCCTGGCTGCCTCGTCTCGCCAGGACTGACGCAGGGCGCGCAGTGGTTTCACCACTTCGGTTTGCCAGGTCTCGGCCAGCTCCGTGAGCTGTCGCACCCGTTGTTCGTTCGCTGCTACGCCACGGGCACTAAGCCAGATGCCGCACAGCAGCAGGCAGACGTCGCCACCCAGGTCCTGCCATTGCAGGCAGGCGGCTTCCACGCCTGGTCGGGCGTAAAGCTTCAGGGCAAAATTCCACAGGTCGGTGTGCATGGTCCCACTCGCGCCAGTTGCCGACGAAGCTGGTAGACTCCGCGGCCATTATGATCAGACTATCGAACCTCACTTTACAGCGTGGTCCACAGCGCCTGCTAGAAGGCGCCGAGATGACCCTGCACGCCGGTCATAAAGCCGGCCTGATCGGTGCCAACGGCGCCGGTAAATCCAGCCTGTTCGCCTTGCTGCGCGGCGAGTTGACGCCCGACTCCGGTGACTGTCAGCTGCCTGCGGACTGGCGCATCGCGCACATGCGCCAGGAGGTCGATACCCTCGACCGCCTGGCGGTCGACTATGTACTCGACGGCGATGCCCGCCTGCGCAAGGTCCAGGCCGACCTGGCTGCGGCCGAAGCCGCCCACGACGGCACTGCGCTGGCACGCCTGCACATCGAACTCGACAGCGCCGACGGTTATACCGCCGACGCCCGGGCGCGCAAGTTGCTGGCGGGTCTTGGCTTTACCAACGAGCAGATGGACCGCCGGGTCGGCGACTTCTCCGGTGGCTGGCGGATGCGCCTGAACCTGGCCCAGGCACTGATGTGCCCGTCCGACCTGTTGCTGCTCGATGAACCGACCAACCACCTGGATCTCGATGCCATCCTCTGGCTGGAAGACTGGCTCAAGGGCTACCCCGGCACGCTGCTGCTGATTTCCCACGACCGAGACTTCCTCGATGCCGTGGTCGATCATGTCGCCCATGTCGAGCAGTGCAAGCTGACCCTCTACCGTGGCGGCTACACCGCGTTCGAGCGCACCCGTGCCGAGCGTCTGGCGCAGCAGCAACAGGCCTACGAGAAGCAACAGGCCCAGCGCGCGCACATGGAAAAGTACATCGCCCGGTTCAAGGCCCAGGCTACCAAGGCCCGTCAGGCGCAGAGCCGGATCAAGGCCCTGGAGCGCATGGAAGAGCTGTCGGCGGCCCATGTCGATTCGCCGTTCGACTTCGTCTTCCGCGAGTCGGAGAAAATCTCCAGCCCGTTGCTCGATCTGTCCGAAGGCCGTCTGGGCTATGGCGACAAGACCATCCTCGAGAAGGTCAAGCTGCAGCTCACGCCGGGTGCCCGGATCGGCCTGCTGGGCCCGAACGGCGCTGGTAAGTCGACCCTGATCAAGAACCTCGCCGGTGAGCTGGAGCCCCTGAGCGGGCGCCTGGTGCGTGGCGAGAACCTCTCGGTTGGCTACTTCGCCCAGCATCAGCTCGACTCGCTGGACAACAAGGCCAGCCCGCTGCTGCACCTGCAACGCCTGGCGCCGACCGAGCGCGAGCAAACGCTGCGCGATTTCCTCGGTGGCTTCGACTTCCGTGGCGGGCGCATTGACGAGCCGGTGCTGAACTTCTCCGGCGGCGAAAAAGCCCGCCTGGCCCTGGCCCTGATTGCCTGGGAGCGGCCGAACCTGTTGCTGCTCGATGAACCGACCAACCACCTGGACCTCGAAATGCGCCTGGCGCTGACCATGGCCCTGCAAGAGTTCAGTGGCGCGGTGCTGGTGGTCTCCCACGACCGCCACCTGCTCAAGAGCACCACCGATGACTTCCTGCTGGTAGCCGACGGCAAGGTCGAGGCTTTCGATGGCGATCTGGACGACTACAGTCGCTGGCTGGTCGAGTACCGTCAACGCAATGCTCCGGTGAGCAGCGCGCCGGTCAATGCCGACAAGACCGACAAGAAGGCTCAGCGCCAGGCCGCAGCGGCCCTGCGTCAGCAGCTGGCACCGCACAAGCGTGAAGCCGACAAGCTCGAGCGCGAGTTGGGCAGCGTGCATGAGCAACTCGCCAAGGTCGACGCCGGCCTCGGCGACAGCGCGCTCTACGAGGCGGCGCGCAAGGACGAGCTGCGTGACCTGCTGGCTCAACAAGCCAGGCTCAAGGTCCGTGAAGGGGAGCTGGAAGAAGCCTGGATGGCTGCCCTGGAGACGCTTGAGAGCATGCAGGCGGAGCTGGAGGCGTTGTCCTGATGGAATCCTTGCAATGGCCATTGCCGGTGGAATGGATCGCACCGTTCTGGCTGGGTTTGCAGATCCTGCTGATCCTTTCGGCGGCGTTCATCCTGCAGCGTGTGGTTGCGCGTTGCCTCAAGCGCCTGGGCGAGCGCTATCCGTTGCCGCCCGAGCTGCTGATGCCGCTGCGCGGTGGCCTGCGCTGGCTGATCATGGGCAGTGCGCTGATCTTCGTCCTCGAACGCCTGGGGGTTTCCGCCACGGTGCTGTGGACCGCCTTGTCCGGTTTCGTTGCGGTGGCGGCAGTGGCGTTCTTCGCCATGTGGAGCGTGCTGTCGAACCTGCTCTGCGCGGTGCTGATCTTTACCGTCGGGCCATTTCGCATCGGTGATGTGGTCGAGCTGGTCGAAACCATCGACAAGCCCGGCGTCAAAGGCCGGGTGGTCGCGATCAACCTGTTGTTCACCACCTTGATCGAACTGCCGGAGGCTGGCGGTGCGCTGGTGCAGGTGCCCAACAGCCAGTTCTTCCAGAAATCGGTACGGCGCTGGCGCGGTGCCGAAGTACTGCCGCTGGTGAGCGAAAGCAAAACTTCGGACAATTGATCGGTCGCAGAAAAAAATCGTGGTGATTTTTTCGCCAGGGCACTAGCTTAGAGGTTTGTAACAAGTTAGTTCCGAGGTGCGCGATGTTATTGGAAACGTGGTTGGCATTTTTTGCCGCTTGCTGGGTAATCAGTCTGTCGCCGGGGGCCGGGGCCATTGCCTCGATGTCCTGTGGCCTGCAATACGGCTTCTGGCGCGGCTACTGGAACGCGCTAGGCCTGCAGTTGGGCCTGGTGCTGCAGATTGCAATCATTGCCGCCGGCGTCGGTGCCATCCTCGCGACATCAGCCACTGCGTTCCAGGTCATCAAATGGTTCGGTGTTGCCTACCTGGTGTATCTGGCGGTCAAGCAGTGGCGCGCGCTGCCGGCTGACATCAGCGACAATTCCGCCGTACGCCCCATCGGCAAGCCGCTGAGCCTGGTGTTCCGTGGCTTTCTGGTCAACGTCAGCAATCCCAAGGCGCTGATCTTCATGCTCGCGGTGCTGCCGCAGTTCATCAACCCGCATGCGGCCCTGCTGCCGCAGTACCTGATCATCATCGCGACCATGGTCACGGTCGACCTGATGGTCATGGCGGGTTATACCGGGCTTGCAGCCAAGGTGTTGCGCCTGCTGCGCACGCCCCGGCAGCAGCGGCGGATGAACCGTACCTTTGCCGGGTTGTTCCTGGGCGCGGCGACGTTGCTGGCGAGTATCCGTCGGGCGCCGGTTTAGGAACCCGCGATAAACTCACCGCACACAAAAAAGGCGACCCGAAGGTCGCCTTTTTGCTTTCTCAGCGCAAAATCTGCGCCGGCTCATCAGGCGGCAAGTTGTTGCGCGCCGGTGCACGTTCGTGCCCCGGTACGCTACCGCCCAGTTGCTCGGCCATCTGCCGCGCAACGTCCATTCCCAACTCCTTCGAGACCTCACGCACCACCCGCGGGCGGTTCAGGGTTACCCGCACATCCTGGCTGTTGACCAGCTTGGTGTCCTGGCCTTCGCCCATGGCGGTGAACGCCGAGGTGATCTCGTAGGTCTTGGTGTTGATCAGGCTGAAGTCGGCCACCAGGCTCAGGCCAAGGATGGCCGAATAGCTGTTGGTGTTGTCCAGGGAGGTGATATCGCGCTGGAAATCGATATCCGACAAGGTGCCGAACAGCACGTAGTCGGCGCCCTTGAAGTTGCCGTTCTTGATGCGCCGGATCACGTCATACACGTCGCCTTTGGCATCGGCGGTGTAGGGCGTGCCCTGAACCAGCTGAAACATCCCGGACTTGAGAATCTCGCCCTTGATGTCACCGGTGAACTTGCGCAGTTCGGTCTGCTCGATGTAGCTGTCGCGGCTCTCGTACTCGCTGTAGCTCGACGAGCCACTGGCGTGGTACATGCTTGCCTGGCCGCTGCTCTGCGCCGAGACCGTGTGGATGTACTGCTCCACACGCTCCTGGTACGCGAGGTCGGTGACCGCGACCTTGGGGGCCGCTTGCACGCTGAACGCGCAAGCCAGGCCCAGAACGCCCATCCATGCACGCATTGCTTAGCGCTCCGTGGTCTTGCGGATTTCTTTTTCGTCCATCCACTCGGCCAGGCCGCTTTCAACGTCGATCAACTGCAGGCTGAACTTGTAGAACACGTCCTTGTAGTCGCTGCTGCGCTTGACGATCGAGCTGATCGAGCCTTCCAGGCGGTACTTGGCGGCGATCATGTTGCCGGTCTTGGCCACAGTGCCCTTCTTGTACAGGCCGCTCTGGTTCTGCAGCTTGAGCTGGTCGACCTGGCTCTGCATCTGGGTGTTGTCGCTGGCGAAGCGGGCGGTGCCGGACTTCATCAACTGGGTCTTGATCGAGGTGGTGATCTCGCGGGTATCGATGTACTCGCTGGTCTTGTTCTTCACGTCATAGACCTGCACCACCGGGCGACCCTGGAGGATGCCGGACTGGGCCAGGGAGCGGGTCATGGATTCGGCGATCATCTGCAGGTCGGTCGAACCGAACTCGTTGGTGACCAGTTCCACGGCCTTGCTGTCGCCGTAGCCGATGTTCTTGCCGCCCAGGACCGGCGACGGGGTGCTGCAGCCGCTGACCAGAGCAATGGCGAGGGCGGCGAGGGAAATGCGTGCAATCATGAAAAGGTGCTCCTGCAAAAATGATTACTGAGACTGAACTTCAAGGCGGAAATCGGTGGCCTGCGGCACGGGTGCGATAGCCGGCAACACGCTGGCCTGCTTGCCGTACAGGGTCACGGTCTTCCAGCTTTCTTCATCGGCAACCGGGAAGCCGTCGTTACCCAGCCAGGCGAAGCGGTAGAACAGGGTTTTGTTGCTGCCGCTGGTGTTGTTCAGCGACACCTTGACGGTCAGGAAGCCGTTCTCGCGCGCAACGCGCATCGGGCCGGTTTCGATGTTCTTCAGTTTGCCCATCTTCACCACCTTGCTGGCGGCGCTGCCAGGCTCTGGCGGTGGCGGGGTCGCGCAACCGGCCAGCAGGGCAGTGACGAGAACGGCGAGCAATTTGATACGCATGACGCTTCCTTAAGGTTGTTTGAGGCTGGCGACGGCCTGACCCGCGGCTTTCGTTTCCACATGCAGGGCTGGACCACCGGCAAAGACCTGGTTGCCGACCACGCGCAGGGTGACGACCTGGAACGGGCGGTCGATCTTCACGCTGACCTGGCTGCCACCCAGGCTCGACGGCAGGCTGAGCTGGTGCTCGCCCTGGCGCAGGCGCACGCGGGCAACCTGGGTTTCGTCAGGCAGGGTGCGCCAGGTGCGGGTGTCGGCACCTTCGGTGATGGTCGAGGCAATACCGACGGCGAGGCCGGCCAACGGGTTGACGTCGTTCAGCTGCTTCTGTGCCACGCCACGGGAGATGGCCCGTACGCTGGTACGCAGGATGATCCCCGGCATGTCGTCACGCAGGGCGCGGCGCGACATGGCGGTGGTGCTGTTGAGGGCGGTCAGCTTCAGCTCGCGGTCATTCAGGTAGATCTCGCTGAAGTGCGCAGTGGAAGTGTCTTCCTTGATCACCGGGAACGACAGCGGGGTGATTACCAGGTTGCCGCTGATTGGCAACGGCAGTGGGACACGCACCGAGTCGCGGGCCGGGGCCAGGCCGCTCTGGATCACGATCAGCACGTCGCTGTCGGTGGTTTTCGCTGCGGGCTTGTCCAGTTCGAGCAGGGCCTGCTCCAGCAGCGGGGTGTTCGGGCGCAGCTCGGCAGCCTTGCGGTAGCCCGGTGCAGCCAGGCCTTTTTCGCCCAGGGCTTCGTACACATAGCCGGACAGGTAGTGGCTGAACGCACTCTGGTAGCTGTTCTTCAAGCCGACCACTTCCGGAGCGTCGAGGCTGGCTACCGGGTAACCCTGGAGCTCCTTGTACTCGGTCTTGACGCCTTCTTTCTCGGCCTCTTCTTCGCGCTTGAGGTACTCCTTGTCGCGCAGCTCGGCGATGACCGCTTCACGCTCGTGGGTCTTCTTGATTTCGGTACGGGCGCCGTCGAAGTCGTTCTGGGCCAGCAGGTTGAGGGCCATCTGCGTGGTCAGCATGACTTTTTCGTAGTCGTAGCCTTCGTAACGGCGGACCTTGTCGTTGACCAGGTAGCTGCCGAACTGGCTCAGGTACTTGTCGGTGTCCAGCTTGACCGACTCTTCCCACTTGAACACCACGTCGTCGGCACTGCGCCAGGCCAGCTGGCTGCCGGCCAGGTCGCCCTTGGAGCGCAGCAGTTCGCCTTTCTCGAAGTAGTAGAGAAGGTCTTTGTCCTCACCCTTGTTGTTCTTTTCCAGCAGTTGCAGGGCAGCGTCGACGTTGCCGCTGCTCAGGTGCTGGTTGGTTTCCTGAAGCTCGCTGTCGTAACTGCGAAAGGCCGAGCAACCAGCCAGTTGGATGGCCGCGACCAGGGTCGCGACGGTGAGGACACGGGATGCCATCTGAATTCTTCTTCCCTGAATTGATGAGAGGCCTGGGGGGCGAGACGGCTGTCATCTCTCTGGCGATATCGCCAAATCCTCTTAAAAGAAGAGCCTAAATTCTTATCCGCTATATAGCGGCGCGGCATTATAAACGCATTTGCTGGCTAATTAATGGCGTTTTGCTTTTTGAATCTGCCGTTGTGCCAGCATTCACATATCGGCCGACGAACGGTTGTTCTTTAGCCGGGAGGGATTCAGGGCTATTTGTCACAAAATTTTTCAAGGATCAGCCTGACAAGCCTTGAGCGAAGGGCAGTGGAAGTGAACAATGCTTTACCTCGTATTTCCATTTGAGAGTCGCTCATGATTCCCCGTTCCCGCTTACTCGCCTGGCTGCTCTGGCCGGTGCTGGCGTTGAGCAGTGCCACACTGCTGGCCGACAGCACCGATGGCGCTGCCAAGGCCCTGCACCTGCTCGATTACATCGGTGCCGATTACCCGGCCACCGTTGAGGCAGGCAAGGTCATTGACGAAGGGGAATACCGCGAGCAGCTCGAGTTCATCGATGTGCTTCAGGGGCTGATCGTCGCCTTGCCTGCGCGTGCGGAGCGCCAGGCCCTGGAGCAAGGTGTGGTCAATTTGCGTCAGGCGGTCAGCCAGCGTCAGGACGGCCTGGGTGTCGCCCGTCAGGCCCGTCTGCTCGGCGCGCAACTGGCGGTGGCTTATGAAGTCAGCCAGGCGCCGATCATTACCCCGGACCCGAGCCGCGGCGCGCCGCTGTATGCCCAGCATTGCTCGGTGTGCCATGGCGATACCGGCGCTGGCGACGGCCCGGCCGGCCTCGGCCTGACCCCGCCGCCGGCGAACCTGCGCAGCGCCGAGCGGCTCGACCGTTTGAGCCTGTTCGACCTGTACAATACGCTCGGCCTGGGTATCGAAGGCACCGACATGCCGTCGTTTGCCGACCAGCTCGACGAGCGTCAGCGCTGGGACCTGGCGACCTATGTCGCCAGCTTCACTGCCGATCCGGCCAAGGCCAAGGGTGACAAAGCCTACAACCTCGCCGACCTGGCCCGTCAGACGCCGGCCGAAGTCGAAGCCAGTGAAGGGCCGCAAGCGCTTGCCCGGTTCCGCGCCCAGCGTGCCCAGCCGCCACAGGTTCAGCGTGGCCCGGCGCAACTGCTGGAGTACACCGCCAGTACCCTGGACAAGAGCCTGGCGGCATATAAGTCCGGCGACCACGAACAAGCCTATGACCTGTCGGTAGCGGCCTACCTGGAAGGTTTCGAGCTGGTTGAAAGCTCGCTGGACAACGTTGATGCCAACGTGCGCAAGGACACCGAAAAGTCACTGATGGCGTACCGGCAGTCACTGCAGGACGGCTTGCCGCTGGAGCAGGTGCAACAGCGCCTGGATGCGGCCAAGGCCAAGCTCAAGGATGCCGCCGGCCTGCTTGGCGGTGATGGCCTGAGCTGGTCGCTGAGTTACATTTCAGGCCTGCTGATCCTGCTGCGCGAAGGCCTGGAAGCAATCCTGGTGCTGGCGGCGATCCTCGCCTTCCTGCGCAATACCGGCCAGCAATCGGCGGTGCGCAGCGTCAACGTGGGCTGGGGCCTGGCCCTGCTTGCCGGGCTCGGTACCTGGGCGCTGGCGGCGTATGTGATTGACGTCAGCGGCGCCCAGCGCGAATTGCTTGAAGGCTGCACGGCACTGTTTGCCAGCGTCATGGTGCTTTGGCTGGGCGTGTGGATGCACGATCGCCGCCACGCGGCGGCCTGGCAGGACTACATCAAGAGCAGCCTGGTCAGTGGCGGCGGGCGCTTCGGTTTTGCCGTGCTGGCGTTCTTTTCGGTGTACCGCGAGTTGTTCGAAGTCATCCTGTTCTACGAAACCCTCTGGCTGCAGGCCGGCCCCGCCGGGCACAACGCGGTGCTGGCCGGTGGCGCCACGGCGCTGGTGCTGCTGGTCGGCCTGGCCTGGGTGATCCTGCGCGGTTCGGCCAAGCTGCCGCTGGCGCTGTTCTTCAGTATCAACGCGGCATTGCTGTGCGCCTTGTCGGTGGTGTTTGCCGGGCACGGGGTCAAGGCCCTGCAGGAAGCCGGGGTGTTCGGTACACGGCCGGTGGCGTTCTTCGATTTCGACTGGCTGGGGATTCATGCCGATGCCTACTCGTTGGCGGCGCAGGTAGTTGCGCTGCTGGCCATTGCCATCCTCTACGGGCGCAGCCGCCTGGCCGAGAAGCGCCGCCAACTGGCGGGCTGATTTGAAGCGAAACGGGTGAGCAGGGATACTGTTCCCCCGTTTTTGTTGGAAATCTGTGCCATGCGTGTGTGGATCGATGCCGACGCCTGCCCCAAGGCGGCCAAGGATCAACTGGTCAAGTTCGCTCTCAAGCGACAGCTGGAAGTGGTGCTGGTGGCCGGGCAGAGCCAGATCAAGCCGGCCTTTGCCTGCGTCAAACTGATCGTCGTGCCCAGTGGTCCGGATGCCGCCGATGATTACCTGGTCGAGCACGCCGTGCCTGGCGAACTGGTGATCTGCAGTGATGTGCCGCTGGCCGATCGCCTGGTCAAGAAGGGTGTTGCCTGCCTCGACCCGCGCGGCAAGGAATTCGACGAGCGCAACATGGGCGAGCGCCTGGCGGTGCGCAACCTGTTCACCGACTTGCGCGAGCAAGGGCAGGTCGGTGGTGGTCAGGCGCCTTATGGCGACCGTGAGAAGCAGGCGTTTGCCAACGCCCTGGACCGGATCCTGACCCGCCTGGCGCGCCAGGTGCCATAGCCGCTGGCTTGGGCTGGCGATCACCCTGTGGGCGCTGGCTTTGCCAGCGATCGAGCGCGCAGCGGTCGAAAGTCAGGCAGCAATGAGGTGTTGACTGTACAGGCCTCATCGCCGGCAAGGCCGGCTCCCACAGTGGATCTGTGCCTCACTCCAGTGTTCAGTCATTCTCGTGGGTCAGTTCCAGCACCCGGTCGACCAGCTTGTAAATGCCACCTGCCGCTTCGCTGATGCTTTTGGCCAGCATGTAGGCCGGGGTGCTGACCAGCTTGCGCTGGGTGTCCTCGACGATGTCATGGACATCGCATTCCTCATGGGTGCCGCCCATCTTGACGATAGCCGCGCTGGTGCCGGCATCGTTACCGATGGTGCAGACCACGCCGGGGCCGTAGATCTTCGCCGCCAGGGCCGGTGAGATGCAGATCAGGCCGACCGGCTTGCCGGCTTCGGCGAAAGCTTCAGCCAGGGCCAGGACGTCCGGGTGCACGCTGCATCCGGCGCCTTCCACGGCAAAATTCGAGAGGTTTTTCGCCGCGCCAAAGCCGCCCGGCACGATCAGTGCGTCAAAGTCCTTGGCGTCGGCTTCACGCAGGTCCTTGACCTCGCCGCGGGCGATCCGCGCCGATTCCACCAGCACATTGCGGGTCTCGGGCATTTCTTCGCCGGTCAGGTGATCGATCACATGCATCTGCGCAATGTTTGGCGCAAAGCACTGCACTTGCGCCCCGCGCTGATCCAGGCGCAGCAGGGTGATCACGCTTTCGTGAATTTCGGCGCCGTCATAAACGCCACAGCCGGAAAGAATCACAGCAACTTTTTTCTGGGTCATGCTCACTACTCCCGATTCGAGGCGCTAAATGTCCTCTAGTTTGGCAGATGTGGCCATAGGGGTTGTGCCATTCCCGGCCTAATCTTGCTGGATAGCCTGGAGATGGATAACCCATGGACCTGATCCTGTTGGCGGTACCGTTTTTCTTCGTTCTGATCGTGGTCGAACTGCTCGCCGACCAGTGGCGGGGCATGCGTACCTATCGCCTGGCGGATGCTATCAACAGCCTCAGCGCCGGGGTGCTGTCGACCACCACCGGCCTGTTGACCAAGGGCGTGGGCCTGGTTACCTACGCCCTGGCCTGGGAACACCTGGCACTGTTCAAACTGCCGGGCGAGGCGCTGTGGGTGTGGGTGCTGGCGTTTGTCTTGTATGACTTCTGCTATTACTGGCTGCACCGTATGGGCCACGAGCGCAACATCCTCTGGGCCGCTCATTCGGTGCATCACCAGAGCGAGGACTACAACCTGTCCACGGCCTTGCGCCAGACCAGCAGCGGCTTCTTGCTGTCTTGGATCTTCTACCTGCCGATGGCCGTGCTGGGCGTGCCGCCGCTGGTGTTCATCACCGTCGCGGCGCTCAACCTGCTGTACCAGTTCTGGGTGCACACCCGGCACATTCCGAAACTGGGCTGGTTCGAATGGCTGTTCATTACCCCGTCCAATCATCGTGTCCACCATGCGCAGAATCCTCTGTACTTGGATCGCAACTACGGCGGAGTGTTCATTGTCTGGGATCGTCTGTTTGGCACCTTCCAGGAAGAGGATGACAACGAGCCGGTGATATTCGGCGTGACCACGCCGCTGGCCAGCTGGAACCCGCTGTGGGCCAACCTGCAGTTCTATGCCCAGCTATGGAGCGATGCGCGGCGGGCCGAGCGCTGGTGGGACAAGCTGCGGATCTGGTTCATGCCCACTGGCTGGCGCCCGGATGACGTGGCCCGGCGTTATCCACAGGCCAAGCAGGACTTGAGCCGCTTCGAGAAGTTCGAGGTGCCCCTGGCCTGGCCGCAGCAGCTTTATGTTGTTGTGCAGTTCGCGGCTTATGTGGCGTTGGGTAGTTACTTGATGGAGCACGCCGAGCAGCTGTCGGTCGGCGCATTGCTGCTGGGCTGGGGCTTGATGGCGTTTGGTTTGTTCGTGCTGGGCACGGCGCTGGAGAACCGGCCCTGGGCCTTGAGGCTGGAGCTGCTGCGTCTGGGGTTGAATGCCCCGGCCATGCTGCTGGCCGGGACTACCGGCTTATGGCCGGTCACCGCCCTGGCTTGGGTCTTGCTGCTTGGCTACAGCTTGCTCAGCCTGTTCGGCCTCTACGGCAGCCGCTTCCTTGCGCGCAACGCGGGCAGCCTTGAATCGCCGGCGCAGCCACAGGCAGCCGCCGAGCACCAGCAGGCCGCCGAGCACCCATAGCTCGTATTTCTTCACGTTGCCCAGAAGGCCTTCGAGAATGGCGCCGAAGTGATAGGCAGCGGCGCCCAGGGCCAGGGCCCAGATGGCTGCGCCAATGCCGTTGAGCAGCAGGTAGCGGCGCGGCGGGTAGCCGGACAGGCCGATGGCCACCGGCATCACCGTGCGCAGGCCATAGACGAAGCGGAAACTCAGAACCCAGATGTCCGGATGACGGCGAATGTGCTCCAGCGCACGGTCGCCCATCATCTGCCAGCGCGGTTTGCGCGCCAGCAGTTTGCGCCCATGGCGGCGCCCCATGAAGTACCACAGCTGGTCGCCCGCGTAGCTGCCGAAGAAGGCCACTACGACCACCAGGTTGATATCCATGTATCCGCGGAACGCAAGGAAGCCTGCGAGAACCAGGATGGTCTCACCTTCGAAAAACGTGCCGAGAAAAAGGGCAAAGTAGCCGAAATCCTGCAGGAATTGTTGGAGCATTTTCTGGGTGCTGGCGAAATGAACGCGCAGCCTAACCCTTCGTGGCCTTTGGGGAAAGTGTCCAAATGTGTCTCGACGTGAACATTTCCTACAAGGACAATGACTGCGTCCTCAAGTCGCAGGGTTGCCCTTGGCTGTCATACAGGCGTCATAATGGCCGCTTATAACTGTCGCGCTCGCCCGCCTGCGCGGGCTCAGGAGTCTGCCGTGAGCTTTACCCCCGCTAACCGTTTGTTTCCTGCCACCCGTCTGCGTCGCAACCGTCGTGACGACTTTACCCGTCGTCTGGTTCGCGAAAATGTTCTGACTGTCGATGACCTGATCCTCCCGGTGTTTGTCCTCGATGGCGAAAACCGCCGCGAAGAAGTCGCCTCGATGCCGGGCGTCGAGCGTTTGTCCATCGACCTGTTGCTGGAAGCTGCGCAAGAGTGGGTAAAACTGGGCATTCCGGCCCTCGCGCTGTTCCCGGTAACCCCGGTGGAAAAGAAATCCCTCGACGGCGCCGAAGCCTGGAATCCCGACGGTATTGCCCAGCGTGCCACTCGTGCCCTGCGTGAGCGTTTCCCGGAACTGGGGGTGATCACCGACGTTGCCCTGGACCCATTCACCACCCACGGCCAGGACGGCATTCTCGATGAAGAAGGCTACGTCCAGAACGACATCACCGTCGATGCCCTGGTACGCCAGGCGCTGTCCCATGCCGAAGCCGGTGCCCAGGTGGTCGCACCATCGGACATGATGGACGGCCGCATCCAGGCCATCCGTGAAGCCCTGGAGCTGGCCGGTCACGTCAACGTACGGATCATGGCCTACTCGGCCAAGTATGCCAGCGCCTATTACGGCCCGTTCCGCGATGCGGTCGGCTCGGCGCTGAACCTGGGCAAGGCCAACAAGGCCTCCTACCAGATGGACCCGGCCAACAGTAACGAGGCCCTGTACGAAGTGGCCGCCGACCTGTCGGAAGGTGCCGATATGGTCATGGTCAAACCGGGCATGCCGTACCTGGATATTCTTCACCGGGTCAAAGACGAATTCAAAGTGCCGACCTTCGTGTACCAGGTCAGCGGCGAGTACGCCATGCACATGGCGGCGATTCAGAACGGCTGGCTCAGTGAAGGGGTTATCCTTGAATCCCTCACCGCTTTCAAACGGGCGGGCGCCGATGGCATCCTCACCTATTTCGCTGTTCGCGCTGCTCAATTGATGAGAGGGCAGTAACGCCCTTCAGGAACGCTAGATGAATAACGAAGTACTTACCGACGTCGCTGTGAAAGACGCCCAGCCTGTGCCCGAGCAGATGGTCGAGACCCCGCCGGAACCGCCTGCGGTTGCCGAGCCTGCGCTCGAAGCCCCTGCGGTAGAGGCGCCAGCTCCGGCACCGGTGGCCGCGCCGGCCATCGTCATTCCCGGTCTGGACGACAGCAGCCTGTACATTCATCGCGAATTGTCCCAGCTGCAGTTCAACATCCGCGTGCTGGAACAGGCGCTGGATGAGTCCTATCCATTGCTGGAGCGACTGAAGTTCTTGCTGATCTTCTCCAGCAACCTGGATGAGTTCTTCGAAATTCGTGTGGCGGGCCTGAAGAAACAGATCACCTTCGCCCGTGAACAGGCCGGCGCCGACGGCTTGCAGCCGCACCAGGCGCTGGCGCGGATCAGCGAGCTGGTGCACAGCGAAGTCGATCGCCAGTACGCGATCCTCAACGACGTGCTGCTGCCGGAGCTGGAAAAACACCAGATCCGCTTCATCCGCCGCCGGCACTGGAACACCAAGCTCAAGACCTGGGTGCGGCGCTTCTTCCGTGACGAGATCGCACCGATCATCACTCCGATCGGCCTCGACCCGACCCACCCGTTCCCGTTGCTGGTGAACAAGAGCCTGAACTTCATCGTCGAGCTTGAGGGCGTCGATGCCTTCGGCCGTGATTCGGGCCTGGCGATCATCCCGGCGCCGCGTTTGCTGCCGCGGGTGATCAAAGTGCCGGAGGAAGTCGGGGGGGCTGGCGACAACTATGTGTTCCTGTCCTCGATGATCCACGCTCACGCCGATGACCTGTTCCAGGGCATGAAGGTCAAGGGCTGCTACCAGTTCCGCCTGACCCGTAACGCCGACCTGGCGCTGGACTCCGAGGATGTCGAAGACCTGGCCCGGGCCCTGCGCGGCGAGCTGTTCTCGCGCCGTTATGGTGATGCCGTGCGCCTGGAAGTGGCCGACACCTGCCCCAAACACCTCTCCGACTACCTGCTCAAGCAGTTCAGCCTGAGCGAGAGCGAGCTGTATCAGGTCAATGGCCCGGTCAACCTGACCCGGCTGTTCAGCATCACCAGCCTGGATAGCCACCCGGAGCTGCAATACACGCCGTTCACCCCGGCGATCCCCAAGCTGTTGCAGAACAGCGAGAACATTTTCAGCGTGGTCAGCAAGCAGGACATCCTGCTGATGCACCCCTTCGAGTCGTTCACTCCGGTGGTCGACCTGCTGCGCCAGGCGGCCAAGGACCCGCACGTCCTCGCCGTGCGCCAGACCCTGTACCGCAGCGGTGCCAACTCGGAGATCGTCGACGCGCTGGTCGACGCCGCGCGTAACGGCAAGGAAGTCACTGCGGTGATCGAATTGCGTGCGCGTTTCGACGAAGAGTCCAACCTGCAGATGGCCAGCCGCCTGCAGGCTGCTGGTGCGGTGGTGATCTACGGCGTGGTCGGCTTCAAGACCCACGCCAAGATGATGCTGATCCTGCGCCGCGAAGCCGGCGAGATCGTCCGCTACGCGCACCTGGGTACCGGTAACTACCACGCCGGCAACGCCCGCCTGTACACCGACTACAGCTTGCTGACCTCCGATGACGCCCTCTGCGAAGACGTCGGCAAGCTGTTCAGCCAGCTGATCGGCATGGGCAAGACCTTGCGCATGAAGAAGCTGCTGCACGCGCCGTTCACCCTGAAAAAGGGCATGCTCGACATGATCGCGCGCGAAACCCAGTTCGCCCTCGACGGCAAGCCGGCGCACATCATCGCCAAGTTCAACTCGCTGACCGATCCGAAGATCATTCGCGCGCTGTACAAGGCCAGCCAGTCAGGGGTGCGTATCGATCTGGTGGTGCGCGGCATGTGCTGCCTGCGCCCGGGCATTGCCGGGGTATCGCACAACATTCAGGTGCGCTCGATCATCGGCCGCTTCCTCGAGCACACGCGGGTGTTCTACTTCCTCAATGGCGGCGAAGAGCAGATGTTCCTCTCCAGCGCCGACTGGATGGAGCGCAACCTCGACAAGCGCGTCGAGACCTGCTTCCCGGTCGAGGGCAAGAAGCTGATCCTGCGGGTGAAAAAGGAACTGGAAGGGTACCTGACCGACAACACTCACGCCTGGATCCTGCAACCGGATGGCCGCTACGTACGCAGCACGCCAACCGGCAACCAGAACCCGCGCAGTGCCCAGGCCACTCTGCTCGAGCGCCTGAGCAACCCGGTGCTTATCGTACGCTGAGTACGAAGCCGACCCGGGCCAGCCACTCGGCCTCCAGGCCGAAGTCGGCCTGGGTCAGCTGGTTTTCATCCAGCCAGCCCACAGGGAACTCGACGTCCAGGCTGTCGCCTTTGGCGTGCAGGGTCACCGTGGGCATCTGCTGGGTGCCGCGGATGTGGTGGAACAGGATCGCAAAGCGCAGTAGCACGCACAGGCGGATCAGCTTGGCGGCGTCGTCGCCGAACTCGGCGAACTTGTCCTTGGGAATGTTGCGCCGGTGGCCGCGTACCAGCAGCGCGAGCATCAGTTGGTCTTCCCGGGAGAAGCCGGAAAGGTCGGAGTGCTCGATCAGGTAGGCGCCGTGCTTGTGGTAATGGTAGTGGGCGATGTCCAGGCCCACTTCATGCACCTTGGCCGCCCAGCCCAGCAGTTCACGCCAGATACCGTCTTCCAGGTCCCAGTCCTTGGCCACCTGGTCGAAGGCATGCAGGGCCTTGCGCTCGACCCGTGCCGCCTGTCCCTGATCAACGTGGTAACGCTCCATCAGCGAGGTCAGGGTGCGCTCACGTACGTCTTCGTGGTGATGGCGGCCAAGCAGGTCGTAGAGCACGCCTTCGCGCAGAGCGCCGTCGCAGTGATCCATGCGTTGCAGCTCAAGGGCGTCGAAAATCGCTTCCAGGATCGCCAGGCCTGCCGGGAATATCGCCCGGCGGTCGGGTTTGACCCCGTCGAAGTCAATCTTGTCGGTTTCCCCCAGCTTGAACAGCTTGCGTTTGAGCCAGGCCAGGCCTTCGGCATTGACCTCGCCGCTGCCCATGCCACCGGATTTCAGCGCCAGGCCAATGGCGCGGATCGTCCCCGAAGAGCCGATGGCTTCATCCCAGGTCAGGCGGTGCAGGGCGTTTTCAATGCTCATCAGCTCCAGGCGTGCGGCGGTGTAGGCCTGGGCGTAGCGCGCCGGGGTGATCTTGCCGTCGCGGAAATAACGCTGGGTGTAGCTGACGCAGCCCATCTGCAGGCTTTCGCGCAGCAGCGGCTCGAACCGCTGGCCGATGATGAATTCGGTGCTGCCGCCGCCGATGTCGGCGACCAGGCGCTTGCCCGGGGTGTCGGCCAGGGTATGGGACACGCCAAGGTAAATCAGGCGGGCTTCTTCACGACCGGAGATGACTTCCACCGGGTGGCCAAGGATGGCTTCGGCGCGGCGGATGAATTCGCCACGGTTGCGCGCCTCGCGCAGGGCGTTGGTGCCAACGATGCGTACGGCGCCATCGGGCAGGCCGTTGATCAGTTGGGCAAAACGCTTGAGGCAGTCCAGGCCGCGTTGCATGGACTCTTCGCTGAGCTGGCGCTCTTCGTTGATGCCGGCGGCCAGCTGAACTTTTTCGCCGAGCCGCTCTAGGATGCGGATCTCGCTATGGTGGGCCTTGGCGACCACCATGTGGAAACTGTTGGAGCCCAGGTCTATGGCAGCGATCAAGGACAGATTCTTGGCTGTGGTTTGCGGCATGGTCATGGGTTCTCGGTCGATAACCCGGCAATCCTGCCACGATCCGGCGCTGGCGCCAACGCGCAGCGTATCAAGGCTTGATATGGGGCAGGTTGTGCGGGAAATATGACTTTCCCGTGACAGCAGCGATATGCGCGGTCATGCACAACTATAGTTACACTCAATCGTTCCCGGCTTCCTGTAGGCGGCGGGTGCAGCTATGATGGGCCACGTTTTTTTGCTTACGACCTTGGAGACTTCCATGAGCAGCGATCTTATCAAACACGTCACCGACGCCACCTTCGAAGCCGAAGTTCTGAAGGCTGAAGGCCCGGTGCTGGTCGACTACTGGGCTGAATGGTGCGGCCCTTGCAAAATGATCGCGCCGGTTCTGGACGACATCGCCGCTACCTACCAGGGCAAACTGACCGTCGCCAAGCTGAACATCGACGACAACCAGGAAACCCCGGCCAAGCACGGCGTGCGTGGCATCCCGACGCTGATGCTGTTCAAGAACGGCAACGTCGAGGCCACCAAGGTCGGTGCACTGTCGAAATCTCAGCTGGCAGCCTTCCTGGACGCCAATATCTGAGTGAAAAAAGCCCCGCATTCGTCGGGGCTTTTCTTTATCTGGTGACTAGACGCCAGAAAAAGCAGGTGTTACATTCGGCCTCGCACTGTTTCTTCGGTGCCCTCTGCACGCCGTCGCCGACGCATCCCTAATTCGAATCAGTACGCGATCCTGTCGCCTTCTTTGCGGCGCGGCTTCATTAAGCCAGAAGCTTAATTCCCCCTTCTTACATGATTACGTCACTCCCCTTATGAACCTGACTGAACTCAAGCAAAAGCCGATTACCGATCTGCTCGAAATGGCCGAACAGATGGGCATAGAAAATATGGCCCGTTCGCGCAAGCAAGATGTGATTTTCTCCCTGTTGAAAAAGCATGCGAAAAGCGGCGAGGAAATCTCCGGTGACGGCGTGCTGGAGATTCTCCAGGACGGCTTCGGCTTCCTGCGCTCGGCCGATGCCTCGTACCTGGCCGGCCCGGACGACATCTACGTGTCGCCAAGCCAGATCCGCCGTTTCAACTTGCGTACCGGCGACACCATCGTCGGCAAGATCCGCCCGCCAAAAGAAGGCGAGCGTTACTTCGCCCTGCTGAAAGTCGACACCATCAACTTCGACCGGCCGGAAAACGCGAAGAACAAGATCCTGTTCGAGAACCTGACGCCGCTGTTCCCCAACGAGCGCCTGAAGATGGAAGCCGGCAACGGTTCCACCGAAGACCTCACCGGCCGGGTTATCGACCTCTGCGCCCCGATCGGCAAAGGCCAGCGCGGCCTGATCGTCGCTCCGCCAAAAGCGGGCAAGACCATCATGCTGCAGAACATCGCGGCCAACATCACCCGTAACAATCCCGAGTGCCACCTGATCGTCCTGCTGATCGACGAGCGCCCGGAAGAAGTGACCGAAATGCAGCGCACCGTGCGCGGCGAAGTGGTTGCCTCGACTTTCGACGAGCCGCCAACCCGCCACGTGCAGGTTGCCGAAATGGTCATCGAGAAGGCCAAGCGCCTGGTTGAACACAAGAAAGACGTGGTCATCCTGCTCGACTCCATCACCCGTCTGGCCCGTGCCTACAACACCGTGATCCCGAGCTCCGGCAAGGTCCTCACCGGTGGTGTCGATGCCCACGCCCTGGAGAAGCCGAAGCGTTTCTTCGGTGCCGCGCGTAACATCGAAGAAGGCGGTTCGCTGACCATCATCGCCACCGCGCTGGTCGAAACCGGCTCGAAGATGGACGAAGTGATCTACGAGGAGTTCAAGGGTACCGGCAACATGGAGCTGCCCCTGGACCGCAAGATCGCCGAGAAGCGTGTCTTCCCGGCCATCAACATCAACCGTTCGGGTACCCGTCGCGAAGAGCTGCTGACCGCCGACGACGAGCTGCAGCGCATGTGGATCCTGCGCAAGCTGCTGCACCCGATGGATGAAGTTGCTGCTATCGAGTTCCTGATCGACAAACTCAAGCAGACCAAGACCAACGACGAGTTCTTCTTGTCGATGAAGCGCAAGTAAACTGCTGCGCTGGGCAAGAGCCGGGGCGACCCGGCTTTTTGCTATCTGTACTTTGGCTATTCTGAGCAGCCGAGTTCGGCGCTACACTCTGCAGCCCGACCGCTACGGCAGCCAATACGAGGCTTTTGCATGCAGTATCGCGATTTGCGCGACTTTATCCGTGGCCTGGAACAGCGCGGCGAACTCAAGCGCATCCAGGTGCCGATCTCTCCAGTCCTGGAAATGACCGAAGTCTGCGACCGCACCCTGCGCGCCAAAGGCCCGGCCCTGCTGTTCGAAAAACCTACCGGCTTCGACATTCCGGTGCTCGGCAACCTGTTCGGTACCCCGGAGCGGGTAGCCATGGGCATGGGTGCCGAGTCGGTCAGCGAGCTGCGCGAAATCGGCAAACTGCTGGCCTTCCTCAAGGAGCCCGAGCCGCCGAAAGGCCTCAAGGACGCCTGGTCGAAGCTGCCGATCTTCAAAAAGGTCGTGGCAATGGCGCCGAAGGTGGTCAAGGATGCGCCGTGCCACGAAGTAGTCATCGAAGGCGACGATGTCGATCTGGGCCTGCTGCCTGTGCAGCATTGCTGGCCGGGCGACGTTGCGCCGCTGATCACCTGGGGCCTGACCGTTACCCGCGGGCCGAACAAGGACCGCCAGAACCTGGGTATCTATCGCCAGCAGGTAATCGGCCGCAACAAGGTCATCATGCGCTGGCTGAGCCATCGCGGCGGCGCCCTGGACTATCGCGAATGGTGCGAAAAGCACCCCGGCCAACCCTTCCCGGTGGCCGTGGCCCTGGGCGCCGACCCGGCGACCATTCTCGGTGCTGTGACGCCGGTGCCTGATACCTTGTCCGAATATGCCTTCGCCGGCCTGCTGCGCGGCAACCGCACCGAGCTGGTCAAATGCCGTGGCAGCGACCTGCAGGTGCCGGCGACAGCCGAAATCATTCTCGAAGGCGTGATCCATCCGGGCGAAATGGCCCCGGAAGGGCCGTACGGCGACCACACCGGTTACTACAACGAAGTCGACAGCTTCCCGGTGTTCACTGTCGAGCGCATCACCCACCGCACCAAGCCGATCTACCACAGCACCTACACTGGCCGTCCGCCAGATGAGCCGGCGATCCTCGGCGTGGCGCTGAACGAAGTGTTCGTGCCGATCCTGCAGAAGCAGTTCCCGGAGATCACCGACTTCTACCTGCCGCCTGAGGGCTGCTCGTACCGCATGGCGGTGGTGACCATGAAAAAGCAGTACCCGGGCCACGCCAAGCGCGTAATGCTGGGTGTCTGGTCGTTTTTGCGACAGTTCATGTACACCAAGTTCGTTATCGTCACCGACGACGATATCAATGCGCGGGACTGGAACGACGTGATCTGGGCAATTACCACGCGGATGGACCCCAAGCGCGATACGGTGATGATCGACAACACCCCGATCGATTACCTGGACTTTGCTTCGCCGGTGTCCGGGCTGGGATCAAAAATGGGCCTGGATGCCACCCACAAGTGGCCGGGTGAAACCACCCGCGAGTGGGGCCGGGTCATCGTCAAGGATGAGGCCGTCACTCGGCGGATCGATGAGCTTTGGCATCAGTTGGGAATAGACTAAATGCAGGTAACCTTGCAGCCGTCCGGGGCCGTGTTGGCGCTCAAGCCCGGAGAAAGGATTCTGGATGCGGCGCGGCGCCTGGGCTACGACTGCCCGCAGAGCTGTCGCAACGGTAACTGCCATGTCTGCGCCGCGCTGCTGGTCGAAGGCCGGGTGCGCCAGGATGGCGTCGAGCGTGATCACGGCGAGCTGTTCACTTGCATCGCCGAGCCCCTGGAGGACTGTGTCTTGTTGTGGGATGGCGTGCTGGCCCTGGGCGAATTGCCGGTACGGACCCTGGCCTGCCAGCTCAGCGAATGCGTGGAAGTCGGCGGCGACGTCTGGCGCGTGCGCCTGCGTGCGCCAGCCGGCAAGCCACCGCGCTACCATGCTGGGCAGTACCTGATGATCGAGCGTGACAGCGGCGACAAGGCCGCCTTCTCACTGGCCTCGGCACCGCACAGTGGCCGCGACCTTGAGCTGCATGTGCTGGCCCGCGAGAACAGCGCACTTGAGCTGATCGCCCAGTTGCAACGCAATGGCATGGCACGGCTCGAGATGCCGTTTGGCGACACGCACCTGGCGGAGTTGCCCGACGGCCCGCTGGTGCTGATCGCCGCCGGTACCGGCATGGCGCAGATGCACAGCCTGATCGAGCATTGCCGGGCCAGCGGTTTCAAGCACCCGGTGCACCTGTACTGGGGCGTGCGCCTGCCGGACGACTTCTACCAGATCGAGCACTGGGCCGAATGGGAGCACCTGCCCAACCTGTTCCTGCACAAGGTGGTCAGCGATCTGTGTGGTTGGGAAGGGCGCTGCGGCCTGCTGCACCAGGCGGTGTGTGAAGACATCAGCGACCTGGCCGGTGTGCATGTCTATGCCAGCGGCTCGCCGAACATGATCTATGCCACGCTCGATGCCCTGGTCGAAGCCGGCATGGATGCGCATCAAATGCGCGCCGATGTATTCGCTTATGCCCCACGCAATTGAATGACGGAATAAGGCACGCTGCAACAGCGTGCCGGCTTAAATAACGGTTGGCGTTGCCCGTGGTGATAAGCCAATAATTATTGGCAACAACGAAAATAACTTTCGCTACACTTGAAACAGTGCACCTGTTATCGCACCTGCACGGCCGTTGTTGCCGTCTCCGGAGGCCTGGGGGCTTGTATTGCAGCGCTTATCTGCCGTACGGTAACTCGGTGCGCAGTGCTTTGGCTTATAGTGCAGTGCTTTGGTAATTCACGGGGAAGTGTGGCGGCAGCTATGTCGGCGATCGAAACTGCATCTTTGAATGTGGCATATCCTCCTTTGCTTGATTTCGGGGAACAATTAACCCGCGAGCAACTTGTACATTCAGTTCAACACACCATGTCCCGGCATCAGGGCGGCCCGGTGTGGTTGTTTGCCTACGGCTCGTTGATCTGGCGCCCGGAGTGCAATGCCGCCGAAAGGCGCCGGGCGCGGGTGCATGGTTATCATCGTGGTCTGTACCTGTGGTCCCACGAGCACCGCGGCACGCCGGAATGCCCGGGTCTGGTCTTCGGCCTGGATCGCGGTGGTTCGTGCAGCGGTTTCGCCTACCGCTTGCCGGACGACTGCCTGGAAGAATCGCTGCTGGCCTTGTGGCAACGGGAGATGCCTTACCCGGCCTATCGTCCGCACTGGCTCAATTGCCGTCTTGAGGATGGCAGCAAGGTCCAGGCCCTGGGCTTCGTACTCGAACGCCACTTGCCGTGCTACGCCGGCAATTTGCCGGACACCTTGCTCAGTCAGATCTTTGCCAGTGCCAAGGGTCGTTATGGCACTACCCGCGACTATGTCGAGCAGACCCTCGATGCCCTGCGCAGCCACGCCATGCCGGATCGCAATCTGGAGGCGCGCTTTCGGCGTTGTCATTCCAGGTAGGAGCGGGCTTGCCCCGCGATGAGGTCGGTAATGTGGGAGGCATTGCGGGGCAAGCCCGCTCCCACAGCTTCAGCTGTTTAGGCCATGGTCACTACCAGCTTGCCTACCGCCTTGCGCTGGCCAAGCATCTCGATGGCTGCACCGGCTTCAGCCAGCGGGAAGGTTTGCGACACCAGCGGCTTGAGCTTGCCCTCGGCAAACCAGGCAAACAGCTGCTGAAAGTTCGCCGCGTTGTCAGCCGGCTGGCGTTGGGCAAAGGCGCCCCAGAACACCCCGAGCACCGCCGCACCCTTGAGCAGCGCCAGGTTCACCGGCAGCTCGGGGATGCGTCCGCTGGCAAACCCGACCACCAGCAGCCGGCCATTCCAGGCGATACCGCGCACCGCCTGGTCAAACAGGTCGCCACCCACCGGGTCGTAGATCACATCGGCGCCATTGCCGCCGGTCAGGCGTTTGATCTCGTCCTTGAGGCTGGCTTCGCTGTAGTTGATCAGCTCGTCGGCACCGGCAGCCTTGGCCACGGCCAGCTTCTCGGCACTGCTGGCTGCGGCAATCACCCGCGCGCCCATGGCTTTGCCAATTTCCACCGCCGCCAGGCCGACACCGCCGGAAGCACCGAGCACCAGCAGGGTTTCCCCGGCCTTGAGCTGGCCGCGCTGGCTGAGCGCATGCATCGAGGTGCCGTAGGTCATGCCGAAGGCCGCAGCGGTGGTGAAGTCCATCTGCGCTGGAATCGGCAATACGTTATAGGCCGGCACCGCCACCTGTTCGGCAAAACTGCCCCACCCGGTCAGGGCCATGACCCGGTCGCCGACCTTCAGGTTGCCAGCCTTTTCGCCCACGGCGCTGACCACGCCAGCGGCTTCGCCACCCGGCGAGAATGGCAGTGGTGGTTGGAACTGGTACTTGCCTTCGATGATCAGGGTGTCGGGAAAGTTGACCCCGGCGGCCTGCACGTCCAGCAGGATCTCGTTCTTCTTCGGCACCGGGCTGGCGACGTCTTCCAGGACCAGGTTTTGCGCCGGGCCAAGGGCTTTGCACAACACTGCTTTCATCGGGACTATTCCTTTGCGCGTAGTGGCCGATAAGTGTAGGTGGGCGAGGTGCCGGGTCAACGAGCATGGCCCGCCCTGATAGGCCGGCATAAGCCCGGGCTTGGGTTTGACCGGTGCGCTGGGTATGCTGGCGCCAACTGTATGAGGAGCGAATTCGTGAAAGCGTGGATCTTGATGGTACTGGCGCTGATGCTGCCGATGGCGGCCATGGCCGAGGAAGCCAAGGAAGGGGAACCGAAGGTTTCCTATATTTCCCTCACCCCGCCTTTTGTGGGTAACTACGCCCTCGATGGCGGGTCGAAATTGCGCGTGTACAAGGCCGACGTGGCCCTGCGGGTCAACAGCGACGCCGCGGCGGCAGCAGTGCGTCATCACGAGCCGTTGATCCGTAACCAGCTGGTTGCCCTGTTCACCCAGCAGAACCTCGAGAGCATGAGTAACGTCGAGGCCAAGGAAAAGCTGCGTCAGGAAGCCCTGAAGCAGGTCCAGCAGGTGCTCGAAACCGAAGAAGGCAAGCCGACGGTCGACGACCTGCTGTTCAACAACCTGATCGTCCAGTAATCACGACGTCAGGCTGCGGCGAAAGCGCGCCAGGGCAATCGCGAAGAAGGCCAGGCCAATGGCGGCGAGCGCTGCGATGTCTGGCCAGACTACTTCCAGCCCGGCGTCACGGAACAGGATGGCTGCACTCAGGCTGACGAAGTGGGTCGAGGGCGAGCCCTGCATCACCCACTGCAGCCACTGCGGCATGCTGTCCAGTGGCGTGCTGCCGCCCGAGAGCAACAGCATCGGGATGATCACCGGGATGGCCAGCAGGCCGAACTGCGGGGTCGAGCGTGCCAGGGTGGCGAGGAAGATCCCCAGCGCGGTGCTGGCGAACAGGTACAGCGCCGTCACCGCCAGAAACAACCCCAGCGATCCCGCCAGTGGCACCCCCAGCGCCCCTTTGACGATCACTTCCAGCGACACCCAGGTGCACAGCACCACCACCAGGGCGTTGCTGCCGATCTTCGCCAGCATGATTTCCAGGGCGGTCAGCGGCAGCACCAGCAGGTGGTCGAGGGTGCCGTGTTCGCGCTCGCGCAGCAGTGCCGTGCCGGTGAGGATGATGGCCAGGATGGTGATGTTGTTGACGATCTGGATCACCGCCAGGAACCAGCCACCCTCAAGGTTGGGGTTGAACAGCGCCCGGGCGCTGAGCAGCGCCGGGCTGCCGGCAGTGGCCGAGCCCTGGTTGGCGTAGTCGAGCAGTTCGCGTTCGACGATCCGGCCGATGTAGCCGGCGCCCATGAATGCCTGGCTCATGGCCGTGGCGTCGACGTTGACCTGCAGCTCCGGCGAGCGTCCGGCCAGCAGGTCGGTCTGGAAGTTCACCGGCACGTTGATCACAAAGGTGTAGCGGCCGCTGTCCATGGCCTGGTCGAGCTGATCGTAGGCCAGTGGCACAGCGCGCTGGAACTCCGGTGGTTGCAGGGCTTCGGCGAGCTTGCGCGAAACCAGGCTATGGTCTTCGTCGATCACCGCGACGCTGGCGTTGTGCACGCCGATCACCGAGCCTGCGGCCGGCATGTAGATCGCCACGCTGAAGGCATACAGCAGGAACAGCAGCAGCACGCTGTCATGACGCAGGCTGGTCAGCTCCTTGAGCCCCAGGCGCAGGGTGTGTGCCAGACGATGCATCAGACCTCCTGCTTCTTCAGCATGGCCAGACTCAGGCCGGTGAAACCGACAAAGAAGCCCAGCAGTGCCAGGCATTGCGGCCAGAGTTCACGCAAGTCCAATGCCTTGGTGAAGGTGCCGACAGCGATATCGAGAAAGTAACCGGCCGGGAACAACTGCCCCATCAAGGTCGCAGCGCCGTCGAGCGAGGAGCGCGGCACGATCAGCCCGGAGAACTGAATGGTCGGCAGGCTGGTGATGATCATGGTGCCGAGGATCGCGGCGATCTGGGTACGGGTGAAGGCCGAGATCAGCAGGCCCAGGCTGGTGGTCGCCAGCAGGTACAGCAAGCCACCGCAGGCCAGTGCCAGGGCGCTGCCCTTGAACGGCACGCCGAACAGCCAGCGGTTCATTGCCACCAGCAGCGCCAGGTTGATCATGCTCACCGCCAGGTACGGCGCCTGCTTGCCGAGCAGGAACTCCAGGCGGGTCAGTGGCGTGGCATAGAAGTTGGTGATCGAGCCCAGTTCTTTCTCGCGCACGATACCCAGCGCGGTGAGCATCGCCGGAATGAACGCCAGGATCAGCGCCATCACCCCAGGGCCGATGGCGTTCACGCTGACCACATCCTGGTTGTAGCGAAAGCGGGTTTCCAGGCGCACCGGGGTTTGCCCGGGCCGGGACTTGCTGCTCAGCGCCGCCAGTTGTTCAAGGTTGGCCTGGTGCACGGCCTCGACATAGTTGCGGCTGGTCTCGGCGCGAAACGGCATGCCGCCATCCAGCCAGGCCGCGACTACCGGCTGGCGCCCGGCGTACAGGTCGCGGCCAAAACCTGGCGGAATCTCCAGGGCCAGTTTGATTTCCGAGCGCTGCAGGCGTTTATGCAACTGTGCGGCATCGCGGATCGGTGTCTGCTCGGCGAAGTAGCGTGAGCCGCGGAAGGCTTCCAGGTAAGCGCGGCTTTGCGGGCTCTGGTCCTGGTCGTAGACGGCGAAGGCGAGGTTCTCCACATCCAGGGAGATGCCATAACCGAAGATCACCATCATGAACAGCGCGCCGAGCAGGGCGAAAGCCAGGCGCACCTTGTCGCGCAGCAGTTCCTTGCCTTCGCGGGTGGCGACGGCGAACAGGCGCTTGAGGCTGAAGCCGCGGCGCAGGTGCAACGGCGCTGCGTTGGCTGGAGTATCGAGCTGGGTGCTGACCGTCGGCGCTTCGCTGGCTCCCTGAGCCTGTTCCAGGCAGGTGACGAAGGCGTCTTCAAGGGTCTCGCCACCAAACTGCTGCTGCAGCGCCGCCGGGGTATCGCAGGCCAGGACCTTGCCGGCATGCATCAGGGAAATCCGGTCGCAGCGCAACGCTTCGTTCATGAAGTGGGTGGAGAGGAAGATCGTCACCCCCTGGTCTCGCGACAGCTCGATCAGCAGGCGCCAGAAATCATCGCGGGCGGCGGGATCGACGCCTGAGGTGGGTTCGTCGAGGATCAGTACTTCCGGGCGGTGCAGCACTGCCACCGCCAGTGACAGGCGCTGGCGCAAGCCCAGGGGCAGGGCGCCGGACTGCTGGTCGGCGATGGCGCCCAGGTCGAAACGCTCGATCAACTCGGCGATACGCGGGCCACTCTCGGCCTTGGGCAGGTCGAACAGCCGCGCATGCAGGTCAAGGTTCTGTCGCACGCTGAGTTCGCCATACAGCGAGAAGCTCTGGGACATGAAACCGACGCGCTTGCGCGTGGCCAGGTCCTTGGCGTTCACCGGGCGGCCGAGCAGGGTGGCGCTGCCTTCGCTGGCCGGCATCAGGCCGGTGAGCACTTTCATGGTGGTGGTCTTGCCGCAGCCGTTGGAGCCGAGAAAACCGAAGATCTCGCCACGGCCGATGGCGAAGCTGACCTTGTTCACGGCGGTGAAGTCGCCAAAGCGCAAGGTCAGTTCGTGGGCCTCGATGGCGATCTCGGCATTGCCGGTGTCACGCGCAGGGATCACCAATGGCTGCTGGCTGTGCTGGCTGTCGCCCTGGAAGTGGGTAAAGGCGTCATCGAGCTTGTGGCTGGCGGTGGCTGCGGCCAGTTCTTCGCTCAAGCCCGCGGCAATCAGCCGGCCACGATCAAGCATCAGGCAGTGTTCAAACTGTTCGGCTTCTTCCATGTAGGCCGTGGCCACCAGCAGGGTCAGTTGCGGTCGCTCCTGGCGTACCTGTTCGACCAGCTCCCAGAAGCGCCGGCGCGACAGCGGGTCGACGCCGGTGGTGGGTTCGTCGAGAATCAGCAGGTCCGGTTCGTGGATCAGCGCACAGCACAGCCCGAGCTTCTGCTTCATGCCGCCCGACAACTTGCCCGCCGGGCGCTCGGCAAAGCGCAGCAGGTCGGTGGCCAGCAGCAGGTTGTGCATGCGCTGTTCGCACTCCTTGGCGCCAAGGCCGAACAGGGTGGCGAAGAAGCGGATGTTCTCGCTGATCGAAAGCTCAGGGTAAAGGTTATTGCCCAAGCCTTGGGGCATGAAGGCGATGCGCGGGTACAGGTTGTTGCGATGGCGGCGCTGGCGGATCGAGCCGCCGAGCACCTGCAGCTCGCCGCTTTGCAGTTTCTTGACCCCGGCGATCAGCCCGAGCAGGCTCGACTTGCCGGCGCCGTCCGGGCCGATGAGGCCGCAGCGGGTGCCAGCCGGCAGGCTGAAGGCGATGTCCTGCAGGGCACTCAGCCCACCGTAGCGGTGGTTGATGCCCTCGGCGTTCAGCGCCAGCGCGCTCATTGCAGGTTGGCCGGCCAGTCCACATCAGCGGTGCGCACATAGCCTGCGCCCGGCATGCCGGGTTTGGCCTGGGGCACGGCGCTCGGTTCGGTCAGGCGCAGCTTGACCCGGAACACCAGCTTCTGGCGCTCGTCACGGGTTTCCACTTGCTTGGGGGTGAACTGTGCCTTGGCCGCGACGAAGGCAATCTTCGCCGGCAAGGCCCGGTCGGGCAGGGCGTCGAGGACGATGCGCGCCTGGTCGCCGACAGTCAGGCGGCCTGTGGTGGAGGCGGGCAGGTAGAGGTTCATGTACTGGTCGCTCGGGTCGATCAGCATCAATACGCGGCCGCCAGCACCGAGCACTTCGCCAGGTTCGGCCAGGCGCAGCTGGATCACGCCGTTGATCGGCGCGCGCAGGCTGCTGTCGTCGATTTCGCTGGTCAGTTGCGCGACCTGGGCTTCGGCAGCGCCGATGGCCGCCTTGATTGCCGCCAGTTGCGCGCGGGCGGCGACCACGGCCGAGTTGCTGGTGTCGTAACGGGCCTGCTGCTGGTCGAGCAACTGCTGGCTGGCATATTTGCGCTGGAAGATTTCGCGTACGCGCTTGAGCTCCTGGCTGGCCAGCAATTGCTCGCTCTGGCGCAATTGCACCGTGGCCTGGGCCGCGGAGTAGTTCTCCCGGGCGCGCAGCACTTCGGCTTCGGCCTGGCTGCGCTGGGCTTCGAGGGTGCGGGTGTCGATGCGGGCGAGCAACTGGCCCTGTTTGACCGTATCGCCTTCATCGACCAGTACTTCGGCCAGGCGCCCGGGGATCTTGCTGGCGATCTGCACTTCAGTGGCTTCGAGCCGGCCGTTGCCCATGCTCAGGCCTTCGGGCAGGCGGTCATGCAGGGACTTCCAGTAGCCCAGGCCACCTGCGGCCAGGAGCAGGGCGATCAAGGCGCCGGCGAAGAGTTTGGGGGTGTGTTGGCTCATCGACATGGTTGGGCAATCCTTGCTGCATTAACGTCAAATTGTGACGCCGCACCGGTCCTGGTGCGTTGATGTTCGTCAAATGAGCGGCAATCCTACCCTGTTTAACGCAGTGCGAGTACCGCTGCCCATTGTTCGGCGGTGACCGGCATCACCGAAAGACGGCTGCCTTTGTGCACCAGCGGCAGTTCGGCCAGGGCGGTTTGCTGCTTGAGGTAGCCCAGTTGCAGGACCTTGCCGAAGGTTTCGACATGGGCGACATCCACGGCGCTCCACGGGTTCTTCTCGTCGTTGGCCTTGGCGTCGAAGTAATGGCTTTGCGGGTCCAGCGCAGTGGGGTCGGGGTAGGCTGCGGCGCTGATGCGGGCGATGCCGGCAATGCCCGGCTCCGGGCAGCTGGAGTGGTAGAAAAAGAACAGGTCACCGACCGCCATGGCGCGCAGGAAATTACGCGCCTGGTAGTTGCGCACGCCATCCCAGCGCGCTTCGCCAAGGCGCGCCAGGTCCTTGATCGAGAGTTCGTCGGGCTCGGATTTCATCAGCCAGTAGGCCATGGGTGGTGCTCCAGACAATGTTTGAAATAACCTGTTTCAGGAAACCGACGGTCGGTTGGCGTCAACGTTTGCGTGTCGCCTCAGGTTGTCGGAGAATGCGCGCATTTTAAGCTTGACGCTGCTGCAACAACAAAAACGTTGCTGACAACGTGATCAGTTTGCCTGAGGGGGGCAATCGATGAATCGCAAACCGGATTTGCTCTGGATTCTGGTGTTTCTGTTCGGTTTGGGTGTTGTCACTACCGGTTATGCGCAAAGCCTTTGGGAACGCAAACTCGACGCCCCCTACGAAATGCCGGTCAATCCGCAACAGCGTTGATTGCCCTTGCTGGCGCCTATCAATCGGGTGCCAGGTACCAGCCACGGTCCGAGACCGTCCCCTGCAGCGGCACATCCCAACTGGCTTGCGCCAGTCGCTCGACCTTCTGGCATTCATGCGCCAGGCCCAGCAGCAATGGCTTTTTCCAGGCCTTGCGGCGGGCCTGATAGGCCAGGCTGCGGTCATAGAAACCGCCGCCCATGCCCAGCCGACCACCCACTTCATCAAAACCCACCAGCGGTAGCAGGATCAGGTCCAGCGCCCAGATCGGCCGTTGCCGGGCCAGGCTGATGTGCGGCTCGGGGATGCGAAAGCGGTTGGGCCGCAGCTTCTCGCCGGCTTCGATGCGCTGGAACACCATCTTGGTCTTCGGCCAGGCGTGCAGCACCGGCAGGTAGGTGCGCTTGCCGCGACGCTGGGCTTCACGCATCAGCAGACGCGGGTCGATCTCGCAATCATTGGGCAGGTACAGGGCGATGTGTCTGGCCCGGCGAAACAGCGGGTGCTGCGCCAGCTGACGGTACAGGCCTCTGGCTGCCTGGCGCTGTTCGGCCGGCGTCAGGGCGCGGCGGGCATCGCGAAGCAGGCGGCGAAGTTGGGGGCGGGTAAGCGGCGCGGTGTCGGTCATGGCACGGGCGGTCCCAGAGAGGGCTGCCACCTGCGGGTGACAGCTCGATTGCCCGCGCAGAAGGGCGGGCAAAGGTAATTCAGGCTCCCCGACGAACCGCTGTCGGTGTAGCCCTTGAACCCGAAAGTTCAAGGTGGAGATTGCAGGAGGCGTTAAGGCTTTCCGTCAAGCGGACATGCACACCGGCCTCACGTGCAACCCCCGTGGTTGTGCGTATCGGCTCAGGGACATGACCGACTGGCAAGCACTCCAGGGAGTGGCGCCAGTATACCGATACTCAACCCTTATTTGAATCTTGATCGTCGGCCAATGCCTGATCGACGCGTTCAAGCAGGTCGCGCACCTGTTCACGGTTAACGCCAGTGCCCGTCGCTTCCGGGCGTTCCTGGTTGTGCAGCAGGTCGTGGGTGATGTTCAGTGCGGCCATCACGGCAATCCGGTCGGCACCGATGACTTTGCCGCTGCTGCGGATTTCGCGCATCTTGCCGTCCAGGTAGCGCGCGGCGCTGACCAGGTTGCTGCGTTCTTCCGGCGGACAGATGATCGAATACTCTTTGTCGAGAATCTGAACAGTGACGCTATTGCTTGAGCTCATGAGTCTTGCTCCAGGGCCTTGAGTCGCAAAATCATCGATTCGACCTTACGCCGGGCGATTTCATTTTTTTCGATGAGGTGGGCGCGCTCTTCGCGCCAGGATTTTTCCTGAGCTAATAAGAGTGCATTTTGCCGTTTTAGTTGCTCGACCCGCTCAATCAGCAGTTCGAATCGGCCCATCAGCGCTTGCAGATCGTTCTCTTGCATTGGTTGCCACTCGATTCGGTCTTGCGGGTGGTTGCCCGGTTTATGCCCTGGCCGGCCCGGAGTTGGCCGCGTCGATGGTCTTGGCGCGCCTGCCGGTGCTAGGATACAAGGTCTTCATTCTAGTCATTGCGCCGTCTGGCGCCTAGTTGCCCATGCCCAATACCAATTCGCCGTACACCGCCTTCGCCACCTTGCTCAGCAGCAACGGGCATCCTGTTTCCCCTGCCGAACTGCACGGGCTGTTGCTCGGGCGCAGCTGCGCCGGTGCTGGCTTCGATGCCGACGCGTGGCTGGCAGACGCCGCCGGCCTGCTGGAAAGCGAGCCGGTAGACAACGTTCGTAACGCTTTGATCGGCCTGCAAGAAATGGTCAAGGGCGAACTCACCAGTGACGATATCACCGTCGTGCTGTTGCTGCCGGGTGATGATGAGCCGCTGACCGAGCGTGCTGCCGCCCTGGGTCAATGGTGCCAAGGCTTCATTGCCGGTTTCGGCCTGAACGCCGGTGGCAAGGAACTGAGCACCGAGGCCAAGGAAGTGCTGCAGGACCTGGTCGCGATCTCTCAGGTTCAGGACGCCCTGGAAGAATCCGAAGACGGCGAAAATGATTACATGGAAGTCATGGAATACCTGCGTGTCGCCCCGCTGCTGCTCTACACGGAGCTGGCAAAGCAGCCGGTCGAGCCTGCGGCCAAACCTTCGCTGCACTGATCAACCAGGGACTGCCACTGCCCATGAGCCACATCCCCAAGTCGGAATACGCCCGTCGACGCAAGGCGCTGATGGCGCAGATGGAACCCAACAGCATCGCCATCCTGCCCGCCGCCGCGGTTGCCATCCGCAACCGCGACGTCGAGCATGTGTACCGCCAGGACAGCGACTTCCAGTACCTCAGCGGCTTCCCCGAGCCCGAGGCGGTGATCGCTCTGATCCCTGGCCGCGAGCACGGCGAATACGTACTGTTCTGCCGCGAGCGTAATCCCGAGCGCGAGCTCTGGGACGGCCTGCGTGCTGGCCAGGAAGGAGCGATCCGCGATTTTGGCGCTGATGACGCCTTCCCCATCACCGATATCGACGACATCCTCCCCGGCCTGATCGAAGGCCGTGACCGGGTGTATTCGGCCATGGGCAGCAACCCCGAGTTCGACCGCCACTTGATGGAGTGGATCAACGTGATCCGCTCCAAAGCGCGCCTGGGTGCGCAGCCGCCGAACGAATTCGTTGCCCTGGATCATCTGCTGCACGACATGCGCCTGTATAAATCGGCGGCGGAAGTGAAAGTGATGCGCGAGGCCGCGGCGATTTCCGCCCGTGCCCACGTGCGGGCCATGCAGGCCTGTCGCGCCGGTCTGCGCGAGTACAGCCTGGAAGCCGAACTGGACTACGAGTTTCGCAAGGGCGGGGCGAAGATGCCGGCCTACGGCTCGATCGTCGCCGCCGGGCGCAATAGCTGCATCCTGCATTACCAGGAGAACGACGCGCCGCTCAAGGACGGTGACCTGGTGTTGATCGACGCCGGTTGCGAGATCGACTGCTACGCCAGCGACATCACCCGTACCTTCCCGGTCAGCGGGCGTTTTTCGCCGGAGCAGAAGGCTATCTACGAGCTGGTACTGAAGGCTCAGGAAGCCGCCTTTGCGGTGATCGCCCCGGGCAAGCACTGGAACCACGCCCACGAAGCCACGGTGCAAGTGATCACCGAAGGCCTGGTGGAGCTGGGCCTGCTCAAGGGCCAGGTGCAGGAACTGATTGATAGCGAAGCCTACCGGGCCTTCTACATGCACCGCGCCGGGCACTGGCTGGGCATGGATGTGCACGATGTCGGCGAGTACAAGGTCGGTGGTCAGTGGCGCGTGCTCGAGCCGGGCATGGCCCTGACCGTGGAACCCGGCATCTATATCGGTGCCGATAACCAGAGTGTCGCGAAGAAGTGGCGCGGCATCGGTGTGCGAATCGAGGATGACGTAGTGGTAACCAAGCAGGGCTGTGAAATCCTGACCTCCGGCGTACCCAAGACGGTTGCCGAAATCGAAGCCTTGATGGCTGCTGCGCGCAGTGACGCGGCATGAGCCGGGTCAATCTGGCGATCATTGGCGGCGGCCTGGTCGGCGCCAGCCTGGCCCTGGCCCTGCAAGCCGGGGCCAAGGCCCGTGGCTGGAAGATCCTGCTGATCGAGCCGTTCGCCCCTGGTGACAGTTTTCAGCCGAGCTACGATGCCCGTTCTTCGGCGTTGTCCTTCGGTACCCGGCAAATCTACGAACGCCTCGGCCTGTGGCAGCAGATCAGCCGCCGCGCCGAGCCGATCCGCCAGATCCAGGTCTCCGACCGCGGGCGCTTTGGCGCCACCCGCCTGGATGCCCTGGAAGAAGGCGTGCCGGCGCTTGGCTATGTGGTCGAGAACGCCTGGCTCGGCCAGTGCCTGTGGAAGGGCCTGGACGCCGAGGTGGTGAGCTGGCGCTGCCCGGCGGAAGTCACCGCCATGCAGGCGTTGGAAGACGGCTATCGGCTGTCGCTCAACGACGACACCACGCTTGAATGCGACCTCGCGGTACTGGCCGATGGCGGCCGCTCTGGCCTGCGCGAGCAACTGGGCATTCATGTCAGCCAGCGGCCGTACAACCAGAGCGCCCTGATCGCCAACATCACCCCGAGCGAAGCCCATTGCGGCCAGGCCTTCGAGCGCTTCACCGATGACGGGCCGATGGCCTTGCTGCCATTGCCGGAAAACCGCTGCGCGCTGGTCTGGACCCGCGCCGGGATGGACGCCAAGCGTTTGGCCGAACTGGACGAGCGCAGCTTCCTCAGCGAGCTGCAGGACGTGTTTGGCTACCGCCTGGGCGCGCTGCGCCAGGTTGGCGCCCGGCATTTGTATCCATTGTCGCTGGTGGAGGCCCAGGAGCAGGTGCGCCCGCACCTGGTGGTGCTCGGTAATGCCGCGCACAGCCTGCACCCGATTGCCGGGCAGGGTTTCAACCTGTCGCTGCGCGATGTGCAGTCGCTGGCCGAAGGCCTGCTGGCCAGCCCAGGTTTGCCGGGAGATTTCACCACACTGCAAGCTTATCGCGAGCGTCAGCGCCTGGATCAGGACCTGACCGTGGGCTTCTCCGACCGTGTGACTCGTTTGTTCGGCAGCGCCCAACCGTTGGTGGCCACCGGCCGTAACCTGGGCCTGCTCGGCCTTGACCTGCTGCCCCCGGCCAAGCGCTGGTTCGCCCGCCAGGCCATGGGCCTGGGCACTCGCCCGGACCCACGGAACTGAACATGAGCGACCCGCGCAAACTGGCCCGGCGCGCGCGCAGGCTGCGCTGGCTGCTGAACATCTATCCGCCGTACCTGGGTGCGGGCATCCGTGTGCTCAGCGTCAGCCCCGACCTGCGCCATATCCGTGTGCGCATGGGCCTGCGCTGGTTCAACCGCAACTATGTCGGCACCCAGTTCGGCGGCAGCCTGTATGCGATGGTCGACCCGTTCTACATGTTGATGCTGATGGAGCTGCTCGGGCGTGAGTACATCGTCTGGGACAAGGCCGCCAGCATCGACTTCGTGTCCCCGGGCAAAGGCCCGGTGTTCGCCGACCTGCGCATCGACGATGCGCTGCTCGACGACATCCGCCAGCACACCGCCGGCGGCAAAAAGTATCTGCCACGACTTCAGGTCGATATCCGCGACGCCGCCGGTGAGCTGGTGGCGCGGGTCGACAAAACCCTTTACGTGCGGCTCAAGCCGCAAGCGAGACAGGCTTAAGGCATGGAAATGCGCGCAGATCTGTTGATTGTCGGTGCTGGTATGGTCGGCAGCGCTCTGGCCCTGGCGTTGCAGCACAGCGGCCTGGAAATTCTCTTGCTCGATGGCAGCCCGTTGTCGATCAAGCCCTTTGACCAGCAGTCGGCATTCGAGCCGCGGGTCAGCGCCTTGTCGGCGGCCAGCCAGCGCATCCTCGAGCGCCTGGGCGCCTGGCAGGGGATCAGCGAACGGCGCTTGAGCCCCTACTCGGACATGCGTGTGTGGGACGGCAGTGGCACTGGCCAGATCCATTTCTCGGCCGCCAGCGTGCATGCCGAGGTGCTCGGCCATATCGTCGAGAACCGGGTGGTGCAGGATGGCCTGCTGGAGCGCCTGCACGACAGCGAGATCGGCCTGCTGGCCAATGCCCGCCTGGAGCAGATGCGTCGCTCCGGCGACGACTGGCTGCTGACCCTGGCCGACGGTCGCACCCTGCGTGCGCCGCTGGTGATTGCCGCTGACGGTGCCAACTCGGCGGTGCGCCGCCTGACCGGTTGTGAGACGCGCGAGTGGGATTACCTGCATCATGCCATCGTCACCAGTGTGCGTTGCGCCCAGCCGCATCAGGCGACCGCCTGGCAGCGCTTTACCGATGAGGGGCCGCTGGCGTTCCTGCCCCTGCTGCGCGATGGCCAGCAGGATTGGTGCTCGATCGTCTGGTCGACCACGCCGGAGCAGGCCGAACACCTGATGGCGTTGAGCGACGAAGGGTTCTGCGCCGAGCTCGAGCGTGCCTTCGAAGGGCGCCTGGGCAGCGTGCTGCAGGCCGATCCGCGGGTCTGCGTGCCACTGCGTCAACGTCACGCCAAACGTTACGTGGCCGAAGGCCTGGCGCTGATTGGCGATGCCGCGCACACCATTCACCCGTTGGCCGGGCAGGGTGTCAACCTCGGTTTTCTCGATGCCGCGGTGCTGGCCGAAGAGCTGCAACATGCCTACGAGCGTGGCGAGCGCCTGGCCGATATTCGCGTGCTGAGCCGTTTCGAGCGCCGGCGCATGCCGCACAACCTGGCCTTGATGGCGGCGATGGAAGGTTTCGAGCGCCTGTTCCAGGCTGATCCATTGCCCTTGCGCTGGTTGCGCAATAGCGGCCTGAAATGGGTCGAGCAACTGCCGGAAGCCAAGGCTTTGTTCGTGCGCCAGGCCCTGGGCTTGAGCGGTGACCTGCCGGAACTGGCGCGGGCCTGAGGGCCCCGCAACATCTGGTAACTCCTCACTTGTGAGTTCGGTTGAGAAGCCAAATGGGATTAACTACCATTTGCGCCTCTCTTGAACTCCGAGGACCGCACCATGTTGCCACGCAAGCACGTACTGGCCGCCCTGGCTCTGACCCTGTTCGGCACTGCCGCCCAGGCGGCGGACGAGGTGGTGGTGTATTCCTCGCGCATCGACGAGTTGATCAAACCGGTATTCGACGCCTACACCAAAGAGACCGGGGTGAAGATCAAGTTCATCACCGACAAGGAAGCACCGCTGATGCAGCGGATCAAGGCCGAGGGCGAGAACGCCACTGCCGACCTGCTGCTCACCGTCGACGCCGGCAACCTCTGGCAGGCGGAGCAGATGGGCATCCTGCAGCCGATCAAGTCGGACATCATCGACAAGAACATCCCCGCCCAATACCGTGCCTCGTCCCACGACTGGACCGGCCTGAGCCTGCGCGCGCGGACCATTGCCTACTCCACCGACCGGGTCAAACCCGAAGAGTTGAGCACCTACGAGGCCCTGGCCGACAAGAACTGGGAAGGGCGTCTGTGCCTGCGTACGGCGAAGAAGGTCTACAACCAGTCGCTGACCGCCACCCTGATCGAAACCCACGGCGAGCAGAAAACCGAAGAAATCATCAAGGGCTGGGTCAACAACCTGTCCACCGACGTGTTCTCCGACGACACCGCGCTGCTCCAGGCGATCAACGCCGGCCAGTGCGATGTCGGTATCGTCAACACCTACTACTACGGCCGCCTGCACAAGGAAAACCCCAAGCTGGCAGTCAAGCTGTTCTGGCCTAACCAGGCTGACCGTGGCGTGCACGTCAACCTCTCGGGCATTGGCCTGACCAAATATGCGCCGCATCCTGAAGCGGCGAAGAAGCTGGTCGAATGGATGACCGGTGAAGAGGCGCAGAAGATCTTTGCGGGCGTGAACCAGGAGTTCCCGGCCAACCCGGCAGTGGCGCCTTCGGAAGAAGTGGCCGCCTGGGGCAAGTTCAAGGCCGACAGCATTCCGGTGGAAGTAGCCGGCAAACGCCAGGCCGAAGCCATTCGCCTGATGGATCGGGCTGGCTGGAACTAAGCGCCAGGCTTTATCCTTCCGGGGCCCTATCGGGCCCCAATCGCTGGCAAGCCAGCTCCCACAGGGATAGCGGTGCTCTCTTTTCACTGTGGGAGCTGGCTTGCCAGCGATCGACCGCAACGCGGTCGCAATCATTCCCATAGAGATTTCACTTTTGGCCCACCCCGCCCAACGCCGCTGGTACCCCCTGGTCTTCACCATCGCCGCCCTGGTGCTGTTGCCGCTGAGCGTGCTGTTGTTGTCCTGGCAGTCGGTCGACATGCAGATCTGGTCGCACCTGCTCGATACCCAGATGAGCCGCCTGCTGGGCAACACCCTGACGCTGATCCTCGGTGTCGGCGTCGGCGTGACGGTGCTGGGGGTGAGCCTGGCCTGGCTGACCAGCCTGTGCGAGTTTCCCGGGCGGCGCTGGCTCGACTGGGCCCTGATGCTGCCCTTCGCAATTCCGGCCTATGTGCTGGCGTTCGTGTTCGTCGGCCTGCTGGATTTCGCCGGGCCGGTGCAAACCCTGTTGCGCGAGTGGTTCGGGCCCATGCACCTGCCGCGGGTGCGCTCCACCGGCGGGGTGATCACCGTGCTGGTGCTGGTGTTCTACCCGTACGTTTACCTGCTGGCCCGTAACGCCTTCCTGGCCCAGGGCAAAGGCCTGATGGAAGCGGCACGGGTACTGGGACTTTCGCCGCTGCAGGCATTCTGGCGGGTCGCCATGCCCATGGCGCGGCCGGCGATCGGTGCCGGGGTGGCGCTGGCGTTGATGGAGACCCTGGCGGATTTCGGCGCAGTGTCAGTGTTCAATTTCGACACCTTCACCACCGCCATCTACAAGACCTGGTACGGCTTCTTCAGCCTCTCCAGCGCCGCCCAGCTGGCCAGCCTGCTGTTGCTGGCGGTGATGCTGGTGTTGTACGGCGAGCGGCGTGCCCGTGGCGCGGTGCGCAGCAGCAACGAACGGCCGCGGGGCAAGGCGTTGTATCACTTGCGTGGATTCAAGGCGCTGGCTGCCAGCAGCTGGTGCCTGCTGGTGTTTGCCTGTGCCTTCGTGGTGCCGATGCTGCAACTGATGGTGTGGTTCTGGCAGCGCGGCCGCTTTGACCTCGACGAGCGCTATGCCGGCCTGATCCTGCATACCCTCTACCTGGGCGCCATGGCGGCGCTGATTACCGTGTGTGTCGCCCTGGTGCTGGCGTTTGCCCGGCGCCAGGCACCGACGCCGGGCATCCGCGCGGGTGTCGGCCTTGCCAACCTGGGCTATGCCTTGCCCGGTTCGGTGCTGGCGGTGTCGATCATGCTGGCCTTCAGTTACCTCGATAATCAGTTGGTGGTGCCGCTCTCCAACTGGCTGGGTGGCGCCGGCAAGCCGTTGCTGCTCGGTAGCCTGTCGGCTTTGTTACTGGCTTACCTGGTGCGTTTTATTGCAGTGGCCTACGGGCCATTGGAAAACAGCCTGGGGCGGATTCGTCCTTCTTTGCCGGAAGCGTCCCGCAGCCTGGGCGTCAGCGGTCCGAGATTGTTTTTCAAGGTGTATCTACCCTTGCTGGTGCCCGGTGCAATGAGTGCAGCGCTGCTGGTGTTCGTCGACGTGCTCAAGGAGATGCCGGCGACCCTGCTGATGCGCCCGTTTGGCTGGGACACTCTGGCAGTACGGGTGTTCGAAATGACCAGCGAAGGCGAATGGTCGCGAGCGTCGCTGCCGGCCTTGACCCTCGTGTTAGTCGGCCTGTTGCCGGTCATCGGGCTGATTCGACGTTCGGCCCAGCACCCGGGTCAAACGCGCTGAGGGTGTAAGCCTGCCTCCTTGCAGCTACAATGCGCGGCATTCGCTGCGGCCGGTCCTACAGGCCGGGTAGCTGCAACGCTGCCAGCCGTAGCCTCGCCACGCCCGGAAGGAGAAACCCATGGGACAGCGTACGCCTCTTTATGACCTGCACTTGGCCCTTGGCGCCAAGATGGTCGATTTTGGCGGTTGGGATATGCCTCTGCATTATGGTTCGCAGGTCGAGGAGCACCATCAGGTGCGCCAGGCCTGCGGCGTATTCGATGTATCCCACATGACCGTGATCGATATCCGTGGCGTCCAGGCCCGCTCTTGGCTGCAGCATGTGCTGGCCAACGATGTCGACCGCCTTGGCGCTCCCGGCAAGGCCCTGTACAGCACCATGCTCAACGAGCAGGGCGGAGTCATCGACGATATGATCGTCTACCGTTGTGAAGACGGTTACCGCCTGGTGGTCAACGCTTCGACCCGCGACAAGGACATGGCCTGGCTGCAGGCGCGCAAGATCGGTTTCGAAGTCGAACTCAGCGAACGCCCGGAACTGGCCATCCTGGCCATCCAGGGCCCGGACGCACGGGAAAAGGTCGCTGAACTGGTGACTGCCGCACGCGCCGCGTTGATCCGTGAACTGAAACCTTTCGAAGGCCTGGCCGACGGCGACTGGTTTATCGCCCGCACCGGTTACACCGGTGAGGATGGCCTGGAAATCATCTTCCCCGCTGTCCAGGCCCCGGCATTTTTCAACGACCTGGTCGGCGCCGGCATTGCCCCGAGCGGCCTTGGTGCGCGCGACACCCTGCGCCTGGAAGCCGGCATGAACCTTTATGGCCAGGACATCGACGAAGCCCATACGCCGCTGACTTCGAACCTGGGCTGGAGCGTCGCCTGGGAGCCGGCAGCGCGCGATTTCATCGGCCGTAAAGGCTTGTTGGAAGAAATCGAGCATGGCGTCGAGCAGAAACTGGTCGGCCTGGTGCTCGAAGAACGCGGGGTTTTACGCGCCCATCAGGTGGTCCGTGTCGCCGGGATTGGCGAAGGGGAGATCACCAGTGGTAGTTTCTCTCCTACGCTGAGCAAATCCATTGCCCTGGCGCGGGTGCCGATGGCCACCGCCGATCGTGCCGAGGTGGAGATCCGCGGCAAGTGGTACCCGGTGCGAGTGGTCAAGCCGACCTTCGTGCGCCATGGCAAGATCCTGATCTGAACCTTTCTGGCGGGCCAACCGCTGACCCAATCGAGGACAACAATTATGAGCAATATCCCCGCCGACCTGCGTTTTGCCGAAAGCCACGAATGGGCCCGGCTGGAAGCTGATGGCACTGTGACTGTCGGGATCAGCGACCACGCCCAGGAAGCCCTGGGTGACGTGGTGTTCGTCGAGCTGGCGGAAGTGGGCAAGGTCTTTGCCGCCGGCGATGCGGCGGGTGTGGTCGAGTCGGTCAAGGCAGCTTCCGACATCTACGCACCGGTCAGCGGTGAAGTGATTGCGGTCAACGAGGAGCTGGCCGACAGCCCTGAGTCGCTGAACAGCGATCCGTACGCCAGCTGGATCTTCAAGCTCAAGCCAAGCGACAAGGCCGAGCTGGACAAGCTGCTCGACGCCGCCGGTTACAAAGCCTCCATCGGCGAATAGTTTCACGCAGGCGGCAATCTCTTCCTAGACTCAATATGCCTCGAGCGCTCGAGGCTTGGTCGAGGAAGAGAGAGCCGCTATGTCCCAGTCGCCGTCCCTGAGCCAACTGCAAGACCGCAATTCTTTCCTGCGTCGCCACCTGGGGCCCGATGCCTCGGAGCAGCAGGCCATGCTCGCCACCCTCGGCGTTGGCAGCCGGCGCGAGCTGATCGAGCAGACCGTGCCGCCGGGCATTCGCCTGATCCGGCCGCTGGACCTGCCTGACGCCCTCGATGAACAGGCCGCCCTGGCCAAGCTCAAGGGCTACGCCGAGCAGAACCAGGTGTGGACCAGCCTGATCGGCATGGGTTATCACGGCACCGTCACCCCCACCGTCATTTTGCGTAACGTCCTGGAAAACCCGGGCTGGTACACCGCCTATACCCCGTATCAACCGGAAATCGCCCAGGGCCGCCTGGAAGCCTTGCTCAATTTCCAGCAGATGATCATCGACCTCACCGGCCTGGACCTGGCCAACGCCTCGTTACTCGACGAAGCCACCGCCGCGGCGGAAGCCATGGCCCTGGCCAAGCGCGTGGCCAAGTCGAAAAGCAATGCCTTCTTCGCCGATGAACACTGCCATCCGCAAACCCTTTCGGTGCTGCAGACCCGTGCCGAAGGCTTCGGCTTCGAACTGATCGTCGACGCTGTGGATAACCTCGCCAAGTACCAGGTATTCGGGGCTTTGCTGCAATACCCCGATACCCATGGCGAAGTGCGCGACCTGCGCCCGCTGGTTACCCAGTTGCATGCCCAGCAGGCATTGGCCTGTGTAGCTGCCGACCTGCTCAGCCTGGTGATGCTGATGCCGCCCGGCGAGCAGGGCGCCGATGTGGTGCTGGGCTCGTCCCAGCGCTTTGGCGTGCCCATGGGCTTTGGTGGCCCGCATGCGGCGTATTTTGCCTGTCGTGACGAGTTCAAACGGGCCATGCCCGGGCGCATCATTGGCGTGTCCAAGGATGCCTGGGGCAACACTGCGTTGCGCATGGCCCTGCAGACCCGCGAGCAGCATATCCGCCGCGAGAAGGCCAACTCCAACATCTGCACTGCCCAGGTACTGCTGGCCAACATCGCCGCGTTCTATGCGGTGTACCACGGCCCGGAAGGCTTGCAGCGCATCGCCCAGCGCGTGCATGCGCTGACCTTCGTGCTTGCTGCGGGCCTGGAGAGCAAGGGCATCAAGCGCCTCAATGAACACTTCTTCGACACCCTGACCCTGGAGGTCGGTGGCAGCCAGACGGCAATCATCGAAAGCGCCGAGGCGGTGCAGGTCAACTTGCGGATTCTTGGCCGCGGGCAACTGGGCGTGAGCCTCGACGAGACCTGTGACGAAAGCACGGTCATGCGCCTGTTCGATATCTTCCTCGGCGCCGACCACGGGCTGGATATCGCCGCGCTGGATGCTCTGGCGCAGCCCGAAGGCATTCCGCCAGCACTGGTGCGGCGCTCGGACTTTCTCCGTCACCCGGTGTTCAACCTGCACCACAGCGAAACCGAGATGCTGCGCTACCTCAAGCAGCTGGAGAACAAGGACCTGGCACTGAACCAGTCGATGATCCCGCTGGGCTCGTGCACCATGAAACTCAACGCCAGCAGCGAGATGATCCCGATCACCTGGCCCGGCTTTGCCCTGCTGCACCCCTTTGCGCCGGCGGCACAGGTGCAGGGTTACAAGGCGATGATCGACGAGCTGGAAAGCTGGTTGTGTGCGATCACCGGCTTCGATGCCATCTGCATGCAGCCCAACTCTGGCGCCCAGGGCGAGTACGCCGGGTTGATGGCGATTGCCAAGTATCACCGCAGCCGCCATCAACCGCAGCGCGATATCTGCCTGATCCCGGCTTCGGCCCACGGCACCAACCCGGCCTCGGCGCAGATGGCCGGGATGCAGGTGGTGATCGTCGAGTGCGACCAGGCCGGCAACGTCGACCTGGCCGACCTCAAGGCCAAGGCGCAGGCGGCCGGCGAGAAGCTGTCATGCCTGATGGCCACCTATCCATCGACCCACGGCGTCTACGAGGAGGGCATCAGCGAGATCTGCGAGGTTATCCACAAGCACGGCGGCCAGGTGTACATGGACGGCGCCAACCTCAATGCCCAGGTCGGCCTGGCGCGACCGGCGGATATCGGCGCCGATGTCTCGCACATGAACCTGCACAAGACCTTTTGCATCCCCCACGGCGGTGGCGGCCCGGGCATGGGCCCGATCGGCGTGCGAGCGCATCTGGCGCCCTTTGTCGCCAGCCACCCGGTAATCCCGCTACCCGGCCCCGACCCGCAGAACACAGCGGTCAGCGCCGCGCCCTGGGGCAGCGCCAGCATCTTGCCGATCAGCTGGATGTACATTGCCATGATGGGCCCGCAGCTGGCCGATGCCAGCGAGGTGGCGATCCTCTCGGCCAACTACCTGGCCGAGCAGTTGGGCGGCGCCTTCCCGGTGCTTTATCGCGGACGCAACGAACGGGTGGCGCATGAGTGCATTCTCGACCTGCGGCCGCTGAAAGCCCTGACCGGGATCACCGAGGAGGATGTGGCCAAGCGTCTGATGGATTACGGCTTCCACGCACCGACCATGTCATTCCCGGTGCCGGGGACCTTGATGGTCGAGCCGACCGAGAGCGAGTCCAAGGCCGAGCTGGACCGCTTTGTCGAGGCGATGTTGAGCATTCGTGCCGAGATCCGCGAAGTGCAGGAGGGTAACTGGCCGGCAGAAGATAATCCGCTCAAGCATGCGCCGCATACGCTTGAGGATGTGCTGGGCGTATGGGAGCGGCCCTACAGCATTGCCCAGGGCGTGGCGCCCAGTGCCCATGCGCGGATGCACAAGTACTGGCCGGCGGTGAACCGGGTCGACAACGTGTATGGCGACCGGAATCTGTTCTGTGCCTGTGTGCCGGTGGAAGATTACCGCTGAGGCAATTGTTTCGGGTAGGAGCGGGCTTGCCCCGCGATGAGGCCGGTGCAGACTGGCTTTTTCGCATTCGCGGGGCAAGTCGAGGCGTCGCACCGCCGCTCCCACAAGGGTTGCCGCTTACTCGCTGGCTACCGCGTTCTTGGCCAGGATCGCATTGGCCAGTTCCATGTCACTGACTTTCAGGCCCGGGTTGTCGGCGCGGACTTTCTGCATCGCCGCTTCCAGGTATGGGCCGCGGATCGCACCTTCGCTGGCGACAAAGCTGCCGGCATCATCCTGGGCAGCCACGACCAGCTTGTGGTCTTTGGAGGTCAGGTAAGAGGACGCTGTGGTGGCGCCAGAAGAGATGACGTTGCGCCAGAAGGTATCAGCCATGGCAGATCCAACCGGTAGGGAGAGCAGGGCAAGGGTTGCGACTGCAAACTTGAAACGCATTAAGGTGACTCCAACTGAGGTGAACTGGGGCCTTTGATTGGGTTTATGTGGATCTAGTTCCCTGGCCAGATAAAAGGTTTGGCGCCTGCTTCAGGCGATGACGCGAAGCACTTCGGCCTCGGTTGTCTGCCCTGCGGCAACCTTCTCGGCGCCACTGTGCTTGAGGCTGAGCATGCCGTCATCAAGCGCCAGTCGGCGCAAGGCGAGCAGATCGAGGTCGGGCTCGAATCGGGCTTTGAGTGCATCACTGATGCCCAGCAGTTCGTAAATCGCGCTACGTCCGTGATAGCCGGTCTGCCGGCATTCACTACAGCCCACCGCTTGATGGCTCTGCCCCGGCGACGCTGGCGCGGCCTTGCAGTGCTTGCACAGGGTGCGCACCAGGCGCTGGGCCATGACCCCGATCAGGCTGGCCTTGAGCAAGTAAGGCGCGATGCCCAGCTCCAGCAAGCGGGTGATGGCGCTGCAGGCGTCGTTGGTGTGCAGGGTCGAGAGCACCAGGTGCCCGGTGAGGGCCGCCTGAATCGCCACCTGGGCAGTTTCCAGGTCTCGTATCTCGCCGATCATGATGACATCCGGGTCCTGGCGCAGCAGGGCGCGGGTCCCGGTGGCAAAATCCAGGTCGATGCTTGGTTGCACCTGCAACTGGTTGAAGGCCGGCTCGACCATCTCGATCGGGTCTTCGACGGTGCACAGGTTGATCTGCGGGGTGGCCAGGTGCTTGAGGCTGGCGTAAAGGGTGCTGGTCTTGCCCGAGCCGGTGGGCCCGGTGACCAGGATGATGCCATGGCGATGGTCAAGCATCGACAGCCAGCGCCTGAGATCGGCTCCGCCGAGGCCCAGTTGCGCAAAGTCCTGTTGCAGCAGTTGCGGGTCGAAGACTCTCAGCACCAACTTTTCGCCGAAGGTAGTGGGCAGGGTCGACAACCGCAGCTCGACCTCTTCGCCGCCAGGCAGGCGGGTCTTGATCCGGCCATCCTGGGGGCGGCGCTTTTCTGCGACATTCATGCGCCCCAGGCTTTTCAGGCGGCTGACCACAGCCAGGGTGACCGGCCCCGGGAACTGGTAGACCGGATGCAGCACGCCGTCGATACGAAAGCGCAGCTGACCCTGGTCGCGCCGGGGTTCGAGGTGAATATCGCTGGCGCGCTGTTCGAAGGCGTACTGCAATAGCCAGTCGACGATGCTGACGATATGCGCATCGTTGGCTTGCGCCTCGCGGCCCCGGTTGCCCAGTTCGAGCAACTGCTCAAGATTGCCCGCGGCCGTCGGCATTGACTGTTGCTGGCTGGCGCCACTGACCGATTGCGCGACCTGGAAAAACGTCTGGCTGAGCTGGCGGATCTGCACCGGGCTTGCCAGCACGCGCTTGATCGGCCGTTGCAGCACCTGGGCCAGGTCCGCTTCCCAGGCGCGTACATAGGGTTGTGCGCTGGCCACGGTGACGCCGCTGGCATCGGCGGCCAGCGCGAGGATGCCGTGGCGCCGGGCGAACCCTGCGGACATCAGACCGGTGAGCCGGGCAAGGTCGATCTTCAGGGGATCGATATGCAGGTAAGGCTGGCCAGCCTGCCTGGCCAGCCATTGGCACAGGGTACCCAGGTCCAGGCGTTGGCCGGGATTGCCCAGGTCGGCAAACTGTTGGCTGGCGATCCATTCGAGTGGGTGCTGCTCGTGCTGCACGGGAGGGCAGATGTTGCGATCATCCGGGCTGATGCGTTGATCGGCCACTAGCTCGTCAAGCAAGGTGCCGAGGTCAAGCCAGCGATCTTCGCTGAGGTTGTGCATGCGTGCGGGCTTCCTTGCCGCGCCACCGACAGTGGTGGCCTGAGCAAGGTTAGCCGCTGAGGCGGGCTTTCCACGGGTACAAGGGTTACCAGGCTTTTCGGGTCTCGCTCAATTGCACCTCGGTCACGCAGATCAGGTTGCGCATTTTTTGTGCAATCAGTTCGGCGCGGTGCCAGCTCAGGCCGCTGATGCCGATCTCGACGTTGAGCAGATCATCCTCTTGCTCAACCTTCAGCCGATGCGGCACCAGAAATTGCAGGGCAAACAGGTTGAGCAGCCGGCACAGGCTGTCGGGCTCGGCTTCTACCTGCAGTTGGTAGCAGACATCGCTGTGCACGTTGCTGGCGGCCCAGACATCGTTGCGCAAGGGCGTAAGGGGGCTGTCCAGCCGTTCGAGAGCGCTCATGGGATTCTCCGCAGAAAGTGGAGAAATTTTTACATGCAGGTCGGGGTATTTCTTCTCTATGATCGTGCGATATCGCCAGCTATTGAATAGCTCAATTCGTCACTATCCGTTTTTGAGGAATAATCATGCACAGCGAGTTAGACGCCTATGACCGGCGCATCCTGGCCTTGTTGCAGGAAGATGCCTCGCTCTCCAGCGCGCAGATCGCCGAGCGCGTGGGCTTGTCGCAATCGCCATGCTGGCGGCGCATACAACGCCTGAAAGAGGAGGGGGTGATTCGCGCCCAGGTAACCCTGCTCGACCGCAAGAAGATCGGCCTGAACACGCAGATTTTCGCCGAGGTCAAACTCAACGCCCACGGGCGCTCCAACTTCACCGAGTTCACCGAGGCGATCCGCGGCTTTCCGGAAGTGCTGGAGTGTTATGTCTTGATGGGCGCAGTGGATTTTCTGCTGCGCATTGTCACCCCGGACATCGAAGCCTACGAACGGTTCTTCTTCGAAAAGCTGTCGATGGTGCCGGGGATCCAGGAGGTCAACTCGACCGTGGCCTTGTCCGAAATCAAGTCCACGACGAGTCTGCCGGTATTGCCTTGAGCCTTACTTGCGCAGCAGATGCTTCCAGCCGCGACTCTGGAACACCGCCATGGCCTGGTGGACGCGGGCTTCGAGCACTTCGTCGCTGATCGGCAGGTTGGCCAGCTCGTGCAGCTTGTTCAGTTCACCGAACAGGCGGTCCAGGTCCGGGCTCTCCAGCACCTGACGGGCGTGGTGCAGCCAGGCCAGCAGGCGTTCGATCCGCGGCAACTGCTCGGCCAGGTCTTCCGGCTGGCGATGGTACAGCGGCAGGTTGAGGGCCTTGGCTTCTTCGGCCAGCAGCACGTTCAGCCAGTTGGCCAACTGTGCGGCGCCCTGGCGGTCGCCGCGCTTGTTGCGCTCGACGGTCCAGCCACGGGCCAGCAGCCAGCGCGAGGTTTCCAGGGAGAACTGGCCCCAGCGGGTTTCCAGCAGCTCTTCAGCGAACTGCTCGGGCGCAGCGCGACGCACGTCTTCATCGTCGGCACCGGCCAGCACCAGCGGGCGCCAGTCTTCGAGCAGGGCGTCAAGGCTGTTGCGCAGCTCGCGGGTGCTGGCGCGTGGGCCGGCCTGACCGAGGCTGCTGGCCAGGGCGCGCAGCTCCCAGAGGCTTTCGACCCAGTCCTGCAGCAGGCGCCAGTGGCCATTGAAACGGTACTGTTCGGCCAGGCGCTGGCTGCTGCCGAGCAACTGCCAGGCCAGCGCAGCGAAGGCGTCGTCGAGGGTCATCTCGGCGTTCAGTTCGGCGCCAGGCAAGCTCAGGGCGTAGCTGCCGGCGTCGAGCAGGCGGTAGCCGCGCTCGGCCTTGCTGATGTCGCAGGGCATCAGCGGCAGTTTTGCCGACAACTCGGCGGCCAGTTCCAGCAGGGCTTCGGGGGCGCCTTCGCGCAGCTCCAGCTCCAGCTCGCAGATTTCTTCCTTCTGCTTGCCGGCGACCACGGTGCCGAGGTCCAGTGCGGCTTCGATCACCACCTTGGCCTTGCCGCGGCCCCAGGCGATTTCGGCGTATTCACGAGTGAAATCGGTGGTGAACAGCGGCTTGATGGTCTTTTTGTCGACATCAGCCAGTTGCTCTGGCCAGCACTCGGCGTCGAGTTTTTTCAGGTCGAGCTTGGCCTTGGGCAACTCCCACTCGAACTCGTTGCGCTGGGACAGGCCGGCGACGCTCTGGCCACGGGTCTTGAGGGTCTGGATCACCACATCGCCGTCGCGGCGCAGGCGCAGGGCGACCTTGGCGGCGGCCAGGTCGCGCTCCGGGGTGTCGAAGTACTGGTTGAGCAGTTCGCGGCTTTGCCACCCGGACTTGTTGCGCTTGTTCAGCAATGGGTGTTCACGCAGGGCGGCGAGGGTCTCGCGGCTGACCCGCAGTTTGATTTCGGTTTCTTTATGCATTGCTGGGTAATCCAGGCTCGAATGACAGGGAGCGTCTTGGGGGTGCAGTGTACAGGAGTCGGCTAGCGGCGGTTTATTCCCGGTGCCGGATGGCCCTATGATGGGCTTCGCCCAAGGAGAAAGCGCATGCCGTTGCCATCGCTCAAAGAGCAGTTCGCCGCCCTGATCGCTGCGCCATCGGTCAGTTGCACCCAGCCGTCACTGGATCAGTCCAACCGTGCGGTGATCGACCTGCTGGCCGGCTGGCTGGGGGACCTGGGTTTTGCCTGCGATATCCAGCAGGTCAGCCCGGGCAAGTTCAACCTGCTGGCAAGCTACGGCAGCGGCCCGGGCGGGCTGGTGCTGGCCGGGCACAGCGACACCGTGCCCTACGACCCCGAGCTTTGGCAGACCGATCCGCTCAAGCTGACCGAGGTCGACGGGCGCTGGGTGGGCTTGGGCAGCTGCGACATGAAGGGCTTTTTCGCCCTGATCATCGAAGCCGTGCAGCCCTTGCTGGCTCATGACTTCAAGCAACCGCTGCTGATTCTCGCCACTTGTGACGAAGAAAGTTCGATGGCCGGCGCCCGCGCCCTGGCCGAGGCCGGGCGGCCCTTGGGCCGTGCGGCGGTGATCGGCGAGCCGACCGGGCTCAAGCCGGTCCGCCTGCACAAGGGGGTGATGATGGAGCGCATCGACATCCTTGGGCGCAGCGGCCACTCGTCCGATCCGAGCCTGGGCCATAGCGCCCTGGAGGCCATGCACCAGGTGATGGGCGAACTGATGAACCTGCGTCGGCAATGGCAGAAGGAATTCAGCAACGCGCAGTTCAGCGTGCCGCAGCCGACAATGAACTTCGGCTGTATCCATGGTGGCGACAACCCCAACCGCATCTGCGGCCAGTGTGCCCTGGAATTCGACCTGCGCCCGCTGCCGGGCATGGACCCTGAAGTGCTGCGTGCTGCCATTCGCCACAAACTGGCGCCGCTGGCCGAACAGCATCAGGTGCGCATCGACTATGCGCCGCTGTTCCCCGAGGTGCCGCCGTTCGAGCAGGCTGCCGATGCGGAACTGGTGCGGGTAGCCGAACGTCTTACCGGTCATCGCGCCGAAGCGGTAGCCTTTGGCACCGAAGCGCCTTATCTTCAGCGCCTGGGCTGCGAGACCCTGGTGCTCGGCCCTGGCGACATCGCCTGCGCCCACCAGCCGGGTGAATACCTGGAAATGTCACGCTTGCAGCCTACTGTGCGTCTATTGCGTGAGTTGATCGAACATTATTGCCTCAGCCCGGTAATTGCCCGCTGAGCTGAACCGTTTTGCAGAGGAGATTGCGCGTGACGCCAAGCCTGTTCCGACGATAACCCTTCGAGCGCTGTGTGCTTTCCCGTTCTTGTCCCTATTTTCTACAGGCTCTCCGGTTATGCCCGAATACGTCAATTGGCTGCGTCACGCTTCGCCTTACATCAACGCCCACCGCGACTGCACCTTCGTGGTCATGCTCCCCGGTGACGGGGTCGAGCACCCCAACTTCGGCAATATCGTCCACGACCTGGTGTTGCTGCACAGCCTTGGCGTGCGCCTGGTGCTGGTCCACGGTTCGCGCCCGCAGATTGAAAGCCGCCTGGCTGCCCGCGGCCTGGCCCCGCACTACCACCGCGGCATGCGGATCACCGATGCTGCCACCCTGGAATGCGTGATCGACGCCGTCGGCCACCTGCGCATCGCCATCGAAGCGCGCCTGTCGATGGACATGGCCGCCTCGCCGATGCAGGGCTCGCGCCTGCGCGTGGCCGCTGGCAACCTGGTTACCGCACGGCCGATCGGCGTGGTCGAAGGCGTCGATTACCACCACACCGGCGAAGTGCGCCGGGTCGACCGCAAGGGCATCAACCGCCTGCTCGACGAGCGCTCTATCGTCCTGCTTTCGCCTTTGGGCTACTCGCCCACCGGCGAGATCTTCAACCTGGCCTGTGAAGACGTCGCCACCCGCGCCGCTATCGAACTGGGCGCCGACAAGCTGCTGCTGTTCGGCGCCGAGCGTGGCCTGCTCGACGAGCAGGGCCGGCTGGTACGCGAGTTGCGCCCACAGCAGGTGCCCGCGCACCTGCAGCGCCTGGGCAGCGATTACCAGGGCGAGCTGCTCGATGCTGCCGCCGAAGCCTGCCGTGGCGGCGTGGCGCGCAGCCATATCGTCAGCTATGCCGAAGACGGCGCCTTGCTCACCGAGCTGTTCACCCGCGACGGTGGCGGCACCCTGGTGGCCCAGGAGCAGTTCGAGAAGGTCCGTGAGGCGGCAATCGAGGATGTCGGTGGCTTGCTCGACCTGATCAGCCCGCTGGAGGAGCAGGGCATCCTCGTGCGTCGTTCGCGCGAGGTGCTGGAGCGCGAGATCGAGCAGTTCAGCGTGGTCGAGCGCGAAGGCATGATCATCGCCTGTGCGGCGTTGTACCCGATTGCCGATTCTGAAGCGGGTGAGCTGGCGTGCCTGGCGGTGAACCCGGAGTATCGCCATGGTGGCCGTGGTGACGAGCTGCTGGAGCGTATCGAGACGCGGGCGCGGGAGATGGGGCTCAACACGCTGTTTGTGCTAACGACGCGGACAGCGCACTGGTTCCGCGAACGCGGCTTCGTGCCGAGCGGCGTCGAGCGGCTGCCGGCGGCGCGGGCATCGCTGTACAACTATCAGCGTAATTCGAAGATCTTCGAAAAAGCGCTGTAGCCTTTGGGGCTGCCTTGCAGCCCATCGCTGGCAAGCCAGCTCCCACAGGTCCGGTGTACACAGCACTTGTGGGAGCTGGCTTGCCAGCGATGAGGCCATAAAAAACGCCGTCGACTCAGGGGCCGACGGCGTTTTTCATTCCAGCATCCAACCGTTGTTACACGGTATGCAGATACCAGTTGTACTCAAGGTCGGAGATGGAGTGTTCGAACTCCTCCAGCTCGCTCTCTTTGCAGGCCACGAAGATATCGATGTATTTCGGATCGATGTACTTGGCCAGGATCTCGCTGTCGTCCAGCTCGCGCAGGGCATCACGCAGGTTGTTCGGCAGGCTCTGCTCGTTCTGCTCGTAGGAGTTGCCTTCAACCGGCTCGCCCGGGTCGACCTTGTTGGTCAGGCCATGGTGAACACCGGCCAGTACGGCGGCCATCAGCAGGTACGGGTTGGCGTCGGCACCGGCTACGCGGTGTTCGATGCGCACGGCATCCGGCGTGCCGGTGGGCACGCGCAGGGCCACGGTACGGTTGTCCAGGCCCCAGCTCGGCGAATTCGGCACGTAGAACTGGGCACCAAAACGGCGGTACGAGTTGACGTTCGGGCAGAGGAACGCCATCGACGCCGGTAGGGTCTCGAGCACACCGCCGATCGCGTGACGCAGTGCGGCGTTCTGCTCGGGATCCTCGCTGGTGAAGATGTTCTTGCCATCTTTGTCCAGCACCGAGATATGGACATGCAGACCATTACCCGCCTGGCCCGGATAGGGCTTGGCCATGAAGGTGGTATCCATCTCATGGTCGTAGGCGATGTTCTTGATCAGGCGCTTGAGCAGGACCGCGTAGTCGCAGGCCTTCATCGGGTCGGCAACGTGGTGCAGGTTCACTTCGAACTGGGCCGGGGCGCTTTCCTTGACGATGGCGTCGGCAGGAATGCCTTGTTCCTTGGCGCCTTCGAGGATGTCCTGCAGGCAGTCGACGTACTCGTCGAGGTCGTCGATCAGGTACACCTGGGTCGAGATCGGGCGTTTGCCGGAAATAGGCGAGCGCGGCGGCTGCGGACGGCCATTCACGTTCTCCTGGTCGATCAGGTAGAACTCCAGCTCGAATGCGGCACAGATGGTCAGGCCGAGCTCGTCGAACTTGCTCACGACCTGACGCAGGACTTCGCGCGGGTCGGCGAAGAACGGCTCGCCTTCGAGCTCGTGCATGGTCATCAGCAGTTGTGCGGTGGGACGCTTCTGCCAAGGCTCGTTGGACAGGGTGTCAGGGATTGGATAGCAGATGCGGTCGGCATCGCCGATGTCCAGGCCAAGGCCGGTGCTTTCGACGGTCGAACCGTTGATATCCAGGGCGAAGAGGGAGGCCGGCAGGTTGATGCCTTTCTCGTAAACCTTGTGGAGGCTGGTGCGCTCGATGCGCTTGCCGCGCACCACACCATTCATATCTGCAATCAGAAGGTCAACGTAGAGAACCTCAGGATGTTCCTTAAGGAACGCGTTCGCTTCGTTAAGCTGAACGGCACGCGGGGGTACCGACATGATGCAACACCTTTGTTGTTAAAAATATCAATCAATGGGGGCTTGCAGGTTCAGTCAATCGGAAAGCCTTGCTGAAGTCAAGCCAGCCCCATGATGCCCTAAAATGGCCCTCAAGCGGCATTTTTGCTGCAATTGGGGGCGCCGACAAGGGCTGCTTTCGTACGGTAACGGCGATCTTGAGCGGGGCGTGTTCTATTTTTTACGGGGGTGTTGTGTAAAAAAATGAACAAGGCTAAGCTCGGTGGCAACCCATAACACCAATAATACCGGGGGTTACATGTCACGCCTGCCGACAACCGGCATCATCGCCCGCCGTTCACAGAACGGTTTGCACGCGTTCCTCGCGGGTGGCTTGCGCCATGCGCCAGCACGTTGCGCCCCGGCTGAAATAATTGACGGCCCGGGCGTCCTGCCTGCTGCCGACGCTGCTTCGAATTACCTCTGCCATCACTATAGCGGGCTCGTCAGCCTTGCGGGAACTGCCCGTTGCGGCCTCCCTGCGCCTGACTTTTGCTTTAGCCTCGTGGGGCATCCAGAATGTCTGGGACGGCCCACTCCGGGTGTCGTCCTGACGTCTGTCCAGACATTTACCTCCTGAGGTATTTATGAGTAGCAACCTCGACCAGCTCACCGATTGGTTGAAAGAACACAAGATCACCGAAGTCGAGTGTCTGATCAGCGACCTCACCGGTATCACCCGTGGCAAGATCTCGCCGACCAACAAGTTCATTGCCGAAAAAGGCATGCGCCTGCCCGAGAGCGTGCTGCTGCAGACCGTGACCGGCGACTATGTCGACGACGACATCTATTACGAGCTGCTCGACCCGGCCGACATCGACATGATCTGCCGCCCCGACGAGAACGCGGTGTTTCTCGTGCCTTGGGCCATCGAGCCGACCGCCCAGGTGATCCACGACACCTACGACAAGCAAGGCAACCCGGTTGAGCTGTCGCCGCGCAACGTGCTCAAGAAGGTCTTGAAACTCTATGCCGACAAGGGCTGGCAGCCGATCGTGGCGCCAGAAATGGAGTTCTACCTGACCAAGCGCTGCGAAGACCCGGACTTCCCGCTGCAGCCACCGATCGGCCGCTCCGGGCGCCCGGAAACCGGCCGTCAGTCGTTCTCGATCGAGGCGGCCAACGAATTCGACCCGCTGTTCGAGGACGTCTACGACTGGTGCGAGCTGCAGAACCTGGATCTCGACACGCTGATCCACGAAGACGGCACGGCGCAGATGGAGATCAACTTCCGTCACGGCAACGCCCTGTCGCTTGCCGACCAGATCCTGGTGTTCAAGCGCACCATGCGCGAGGCCGCGCTCAAGCACAACGTCGCCGCCACCTTCATGGCCAAGCCAATGACCGGCGAGCCGGGCAGCGCCATGCACCTGCACCAGAGCATCATTGACGTGCACACCGGCAAGAACATCTTCTCGGACGAAGACGGGCGCATGAGCGAGTTGTTCCTCAACCACGTCGGCGGCCTGCAGAAGTTCATCCCGGTGGTGTTGCCGCTGTTCGCGCCGAACGTCAACTCGTTCCGCCGCTTCCTGCCGGATACCTCGGCACCGGTAAACGTCGAGTGGGGCGAAGAGAACCGTACCGTTGGCCTGCGCGTACCGGATGCTGGCCCGCAGAACCGCCGGGTCGAGAACCGTCTGCCAGGCGCCGACGCCAACCCGTACCTGGCGATCGCCGCCAGCTTGCTGTGCGGCTTCATTGGCATGGTCGAAGGCATCAAGCCGAGTGCGCCGGTACAGGGGCGTGGTTACGAGCGCCGCAACCTGCGCCTGCCGCTGACCATCGAGGACGCCCTGGAGCGCATGGAAAACTGCAAAGCCCTGGAGCCATACCTGGGCAAGAAATTCATCGCCGGCTACGTCGCCACCAAACGCGCCGAGCATGAAAACTTCAAACGCGTAATCAGCTCCTGGGAACGTGAGTTCCTGCTGTTTGCGGTCTGATCAACCCGGAGCCGCAGGGCCGCGGCCGTCAACAAACGGAGAAGCACATGAGCGTCAACAACCCGCAAACCCGTGAGTGGCAAACCCTTAGCAGTGAGCATCACCTGGCACCTTTCAGTGACTATAAACAGCTGAAGGAGAAGGGGCCGCGGATCATCACCAAGGCCGAGGGCGTGCACCTGTGGGACAGCGAGGGCAACAAGATCCTCGATGGCATGGCGGGCCTGTGGTGCGTGGCGGTCGGTTACGGCCGTGAAGAGCTGGTTGAAGTGGCCGCCAAACAGATGCGCGAGCTGCCGTATTACAACCTGTTCTTCCAGACTGCCCACCCACCGGCACTGGAGCTGGCCAAAGCGGTCTCCGCGGTGGCGCCGAAAGGCATGACCCATGTGTTCTTCACCGGTTCCGGTTCCGAAGGCAACGACACCAACTTGCGCATGGTCCGCCACTACTGGGCGCTCAAGGGCAAGCCGCAGAAGCAGGTGATCATCGGTCGTATCAACGGTTATCACGGTTCCACCGTGGCCGGTGCCGCCCTGGGTGGCATGAGCGGCATGCATGCACAGGGCGGGACGCTGCCGGGCATCGAGCATATCCCGCAGCCGTACTGGTTCGGCGAAGGTGGCGACATGACTCCGGACGCGTTCGGCGTGTGGGCAGCCGAGCAGCTGGAAAAGAAAATCCTCGAAGTCGGCGAAGACAACGTCGCCGCCTTTATCGCCGAGCCGATCCAGGGCGCGGGCGGGGTGATCATTCCGCCAGACACCTATTGGCCGAAGATCAAGGAAATCCTCGCCAAGTACGAGATCCTGTTCATTGCTGACGAAGTGATCTGTGGCTTCGGTCGCACCGGTGAGTGGTTCGGTTCCGATTACTACGACCTCAAGCCCGACCTGATGACCATCGCCAAGGGCCTTACCTCCGGTTACATCCCCATGGGCGGTGTGATCGTGCGTGACGAAGTGGCCAAGGTGCTCAGCGAAGGTGGCGACTTCAACCACGGCTTCACTTACTCCGGTCACCCGGTGGCGGCGGCGGTGGGCCTGGAAAACCTGCGGATCCTGCGCGACGAGAAGATCATCGAGCGTGTCCACGAAGAAACGGCACCGTATTTGCAGAAACGTCTGCGTGAGCTCAACGATCACCCATTGGTGGGCGAAGTGCGTGGCCTGGGCATGCTCGGTGCCATAGAACTGGTCAAGGACAAGGCTACCCGCGCCCGTTACGAAGGTCAGGGTGCAGGCATGATCTGCCGCCAGTTCTGCTTCGACAACGGCCTGATCATGCGCGCCGTGGGCGACACCATGATCATCGCCCCGCCGCTGGTGATCAGCCATGCAGAGATCGACGAGCTGGTGGAAAAGGCGCGCAAATGCCTGGACCTGACGCTCGAAGCGCTGAAGTAGCCAAGTGCTAGGCTAGCGTAATGGCATCAATGAGTTTCAAGGTGCCTCTTTTGTTGAAAGAGCGCCTTGTAACTTGCCAGACTAGCGACTGTTTCAGTCGCTCGGAGCTTGCGCCGAATAAGCCGGCCGCTGAACAGATGGCTAAATAAAAATTCTGGAGCATTACGCATGAAGAAATTGGGCAAGACGTTGCTGGCTATGTCCCTGATGGGCGCCATGGCCAGTGCTGTTCACGCGGATGACAAAGTACTGCACGTCTATAACTGGTCCGACTACATCGCACCAGACACCGTCGCCAAGTTCGAGAAACAGTCCGGCATCAAGGTCGTCTACGATGTCTTCGACAGCAACGAAACCCTTGAGGCCAAGTTGCTGGCGGGCAAGTCCGGCTACGACGTGGTAGTACCTTCTAACAACTTCCTGGCCAAGCAGATCAAGGCCGGCGTCTACCAGGAGCTGGACCGCTCCAAGCTGACGAACTGGAAGAACCTCGACGAAGACCTGCTCAAGGCCGTTGGTGACGCCAGCGACCCGGGCAACAAATATGCGTTCCCCTACATGTGGGGCTCCATCGGCATCGGCTACAACCCGGAGAAGGTCAAGGCTGCGCTGGGCATCGACAAGATCGATTCCTGGGACGTGGTGTTCAAGCCCGAGAACATCGCCAAGCTCAAGAGCTGCGGTGTGAGCTTCCTCGATGCTCCGACCGAGATGATCCCGGCGGCGCTGCACTACCTGGGCAAGCCGACCAACAGCACGAAAAAAGAAGACCTGAAAGCCGCCGAGGACCTGTTCCTCAGCGTGCGTCCTTCGATCGGTTACTTCCACTCCTCCAAGTACATCTCGGACCTGGCCAACGGCAACATCTGCGTGGCCGTGGGTTACTCGGGTGACCTGGAGCAGTCCAAGGCCCGGGCCCACGAAGCCGGTGACAAGGTCAAGCTGGACTACATCATTCCGAAAGAAGGCGCCGGTACTTTCTACGACATGGTTGCCATCCCCAAAGATGCCGCCAACGTCGACGCCGCCTACAAGTTCATGGATTTCCTGATGCAACCGGAAATCATGGCCGAGATCACCAACGCCGTACGTTTCCCGAACGGCAACAAGGCGGCCACCCCGCTGGTGGACAAGGACATCTCGGGCGATCCGAGCATCTACCCACCGGCTGATGTGAAGAAACAGCTGTACGCAATTGCTGACCCGGGTGCCAAGGCCCAGCGCGAAATCACTCGCAGCTGGACCAAGATCAAATCGGGCAAGTAACCCTGGTTGCCTCCCTGGGTGCGGTGTAAATCCCGCCCAGGGAGCATGAAAGCACAAATTTTTTTTGCGGCACGAGTGCATCGAAGGTAAGTTGCGCGCCGGTTTGCTTATCCGGCAGGTATTTCTGTCGTTCGCCACTGGCACATTTGTGAGGACCTCCCACTTGTCTATTTCTGTATTTCGCAAGGCCGTCATGGCTGGAGCGGGTCTGACGCTGGCGATCAGCGTCCAAGCGGCGCCCACGGTGCACATTTATAACTGGTCGGACTACATCGGTCAGACCACCCTCGCCGACTTCGAAAAAGCCACTGGCATCAAGCCGGTGCAGGATGTCTTCGATTCCAACGAAACCCTGGAAGGCAAGCTGCTGGCCGGTCGCACCGGCTATGACGTGGTCGTGCCGTCCAACCATTTCCTCGGCAAGCAGATCAAGGCGGGCGCGTTCCAGAAGCTCGACAAGGCGCTGCTGCCCAATTACGCGAACCTCGACCCGGCGCTGATGAAGCGCCTGGAAAAGAACGATCCTGGCAACCAGTACGCCGTCCCCTACCTGTGGGGCACCAATGGCATCGGCTACAACGTCGAGAAGGTCAAGGCGGCGCTGGGTACCGACAAGATCGATTCCTGGGCCATGCTGTTCGAGCCGGAAAACATCAAGAAGCTTTCCAAGTGCGGGGTCGCCTTCCTCGACTCGGCCGACGAGATGCTCCCGGCCGTCCTCAACTACATGGGGCGAGACCCCAACAGCACCAACCCCAAGGACTACGCCGACGCCGAGAAGAAACTCCTGGCCGTGCGTCCTTACGTGACCTACTTCCACTCGTCCAAATACATCTCGGACCTGGCCAACGGCGACATCTGCGTGGCCGCCGGTTTCTCCGGCGATGTATTCCAGGCCAAGTCCCGCGCCGAAGAAGCCGGCAAGGGCGTCAAGGTGGCCTATGCGATTCCCAAGGAAGGCGGCAACCTCTGGTTCGACATGCTGGCGATCCCCAAGGATTCCAAGAATGTCAAAGAGGCCCACGCCTTCATCAACTATTTGCTGCAGCCTGAGGTCATTGCCCAGGTCAGTGATTACGTCGGTTATGCCAACCCGAACCCCAAGGCTGGCGATCTGATGGACCAGAGCGTGCGAACCGACGCAGCGGTTTACCCACCGCAAGAAGTGCTGGACAAGTTGTACGTCAATTCCGAGCTACCTCCCAAGGTGCAACGGTTGATGACCCGTAGCTGGACCAAGGTCAAGTCGGGCAAGTAAAAATCCAGGGTCCGTCACGGCAGGGGCGGGCGCAAAAAATCTTGTTGGGAGTTTCACAAATGGCAGTTGCCTCCGGTGCCTATAAGAAAGCCCTCGAGGGCGACCAGCAACCTAAACAGGTGCTGGTCAAAATCGACCGGGTCACGAAGAAGTTCGACGAAACGATCGCCGTGGACGATGTGTCCCTGGAAATCAAGAAGGGCGAGATCTTTGCCCTGCTCGGTGGCTCGGGTTCGGGCAAATCCACCTTGCTGCGCATGCTCGCCGGTTTCGAACGGCCAACCGAGGGGCGTATTTTCCTCGATGGTGTAGACATCACCGATATGCCGCCCTACGAGCGGCCGATCAACATGATGTTCCAGTCGTACGCGCTGTTTCCGCACATGACCGTAGCGCAGAACATTGCCTTCGGCCTGCAGCAGGACCGCATGCCCAAGTCCGAGATCGATGCCCGCGTGGCCGAGATGCTCAAGCTGGTGCACATGACCCAGTATGCCAAGCGCAAGCCGCACCAGCTCTCCGGTGGCCAGCGTCAGCGCGTGGCCCTGGCCCGCTCGCTGGCCAAGCGGCCGAAGCTGCTGCTGCTCGATGAGCCGATGGGCGCGCTGGACAAGAAACTGCGCTCGCAGATGCAACTGGAGCTGGTGGAGATCATCGAGCGGGTCGGCGTGACCTGCGTAATGGTGACCCACGACCAGGAAGAGGCCATGACCATGGCCCAGCGCATCGCCATCATGCACCTGGGCTGGATCGCCCAGATCGGCAGCCCGATCGATATCTATGAAACTCCGACCAGCCGCCTGGTCTGCGAGTTCATCGGTAACGTCAACCTGTTCGAAGGCGAAGTGGTCGATGACGCCGAAGGCCACGCGGTGATTTCCAGCCCCGAGCTCGAGCGCCGCATCTACGTCGGCCACGGTGTCACCACCTCGGTGGAAGACAAGCGCATCACCTACGCCCTGCGTCCGGAAAAACTGCTGGTGACCACCGAGCAGCCGACCTGCGAGCACAACTGGTCGCGCGGCAAGGTCCACGACATCGCCTACCTGGGCGGCCATTCGGTGTTCTACGTCGAGCTGCCTGGCGGCAAGATCGTCCAGTCGTTCGTCGCCAACGCCGAGCGCCAGGGCACCCGGCCGACCTGGGACGACCAGGTCTACGTCTGGTGGGAGGATGACAGCGGCGTGGTACTGCGCTCATGAACGCCCGCAAGCTCAAGCGAGCCTTCAACCGAATAAAGCCCGAGGGGCGCCATGTGGTGATCGGCGTGCCGTTCATCTGGCTGTTCCTGTTCTTCATGCTGCCGTTCTTCATTGTTCTGAAGATCAGCTTCGCCGAAGCCGACGTGGCGATCCCTCCGTACACCGAGATCTACAGCTACGTCGAAGACAAGGTGCAACTGGTGCTCAACCTGGCCAACTATGGCCTGTTGACCGAAGATGAACTGTACATCTCGGCGTACCTGGGTTCGTTGAAGATGGCCTTCGTCAGCACCCTGCTGTGCCTGCTGATCGGCTATCCGATGGCCTATGCCATTGCCAATGCGCGCAAGGAAACCCAGACCGTGCTGTTGCTGCTGATCATGATGCCGACCTGGACGGCAATCCTGATCCGCGTGTATGCCTGGATGGGCATCCTCAGCAACAACGGCCTGCTCAACGCCTTCCTGCTGTGGCTGGGCTTGATCGATCAGCCGTTGCAGATCCTCAACACCAACCTCGCGGTATACATTGGTGTGGTCTATTCGTACCTGCCGTTCATGATCCTGCCGCTCTATGCCAACCTGGTGAAGCACGACCAGAGCCTGCTTGAGGCCGCGTCGGACCTGGGTTCGAGTACCTTCAACAGCTTCTGGAAGATCACCGTGCCGCTGTCGAAGAACGGCATCATCGCCGGCTGCATGCTGGTGTTCATTCCGGTGGTGGGTGAGTTCGTCATTCCTGAGCTGCTCGGCGGCCCGGAAACCCTGATGATCGGTAAAGTGCTCTGGCAAGAGTTCTTCAACAACCGCGATTGGCCGGTGGCCTCTGCCCTGGCGGTAGTGATGCTGGCGATCCTGATCGTACCGATCCTGCTCTTCAACCGTAGTCAGGCCAAAGAGATGGAGGGCAGGGCATGAAGCGTTTCAGTTTCTCCAAATTGATGTTGATCCTGGGCCTGCTGTTCATTTACCTGCCCATGCTGATCCTGGTGATCTACTCGTTCAACGCCTCCAAGCTGGTTACGGTGTGGGGCGGCTGGTCGGTGAAGTGGTACGTCGGCCTGCTCGACAATACCCAGCTGATGGGCTCGGTGATGCGCTCGCTGGAGATCGCCTGCTACACCGCGATCGCCGCAGTGGCGCTGGGTACCCTGGCCGCCTTCGTGCTGACCCGGGTCACCCGCTTCAAGGGCCGTACCCTGTTCGGTGGCCTGGTTACCGCACCGCTGGTAATGCCCGAGGTGATCACCGGTCTGTCGCTGTTGCTGCTGTTCGTGGCCATGGCGCAGATGATCGGCTGGCCCCAGGAGCGTGGCATCGTCACCATCTGGATCGCCCACACCACCTTCTGCGCAGCCTATGTGGCGGTAGTGGTGTCGGCACGTCTGCGTGAGCTGGACCTGTCGATCGAAGAAGCGGCCATGGACCTCGGTGCGCGGCCGTGGAAGGTGTTCTTCCTGATCACCATCCCGATGATCGCACCGTCGCTGGCAGCAGGCGGGATGATGTCCTTCGCCCTGTCGCTGGATGACCTGGTGCTGGCCAGCTTCGTGTCCGGCCCTGGCTCGACCACCCTGCCGATGGAGGTCTTCTCTGCCGTGCGTCTGGGCGTGAAGCCAGAAATCAACGCCGTGGCCAGCCTGATCCTGCTCAGCGTGTCGCTGGTGACCTTCATGGTCTGGTACTTCAGCCGTCAGGCCGAAGAGCGTCGCCGCCGGGCGATCCAGCAGGCGATCGAAGAAAGCGCTGCCGACTCGTGGAAACAACCGGACGTGCGTCGCGCGCCGGCGCCGGTTTCGGCGTGATCTGACGGGCCTCATCGCCGGCAAGCCAGCTCCCACAGGTTCTGTGTACGCAGTCCCTGTGGGAGCTGGCTTGCCAGCGATGGGGCCTTCGGGTTTTCACTCCGGCCAGTGCCAGGCCGGCTCATCCAGCATCCCCTGACCGGCAACACGGGTCTGCCCCAGCACCTTCTCCAGCACGATCGAATTGCAGGTCGCATCCTGTTCCAGCGCGGCCACCAATCTTCGTGCATGCGACACCACCCATACCTGACACTGCTCCGAGGCGCGAACGATCAAGCGTGCCAGTGCCGGCAGCAAGTCCGGGTGCAAGCTGGTTTCCGGCTCGTTCAACACCATCATGGTCGGTGGCCTTGGCGTCAGCAGCGCGGCGACCAGCAGCAGGTAGCGCAAGGTGCCGTCCGACAGCTCGGCTGCGGTCAGCGGTCGCAACAAGCCTTCTTGATGGAACAACACGCCAAACGCCCCACCCGGCACTGCATCGATTTCCAGGCGCGCGCCTGGGAAGGCATCGGCGATGGTCGCCTGTAAGGCGTGCGGGTCGCCGATCTCGATAATGGTCTGCAGCGCGGCGGCCAGGTCGCGGCCATCGTGGTGCAGCACCGGCGTGCGCGTGCCCAGTTGCTGGCGGCGGGCCGGGGCATCACGGTCGGTGCGAAAGTGATCGTAGAAGCGCCAGCCACGGATGCGCTCGCGCAGCAGCAACACTTCGGGCGAGGAACGCAGGTTGCCGACCTGGTCGAACAGGCTGTCGAAGCTCGGTGTGTGCTGCGCCTGCACATCCCATTGCCGTCCTTCGCGGGCCTTGACCATCGGCCCCTGGCGATCCACCAGCAGGCTGGCCGGACGGTACAGCGTTCCTGCCCAGATGCTTTCGCGCTTGATCTGCGGGTCGAGTGCGAAACATGATTTGCTCGGTTCCGGCAGGCCCAGGCCGATGGCGTAACCGAACGCCTCGTCAGCAAACCCCAGGCGCAAGCGCCGAGCGTGCTGGCGCGGACCGCCCTGGATGGCGACTTCGCCGTTGCTCATGCGCCGGCTGATCTGCTCGGGGCCGGCCCAGAACGTTGATTCCAGCCCGCCTTCCACGGCCAGGGCGTTGACCACGCCACCCTGGGCCGTTTCGGCGAGCAGGCGCAAGGCCTTGTACAGATTGGACTTGCCGCTGCCGTTGGGCCCGGTGATGACATTCAAGCGTGCCAGCGGCAGCACCAGATGATTGATCGAGCGGTAGTTGGCGACAGCCAGGGTGGTCAGCATGGCGGCGTCCGTTCAGGCAAAGAGGCCAGTATCGCCGATTCTGCGTGGTGAACGAATTGTGTATGCCGACAAGCGGCAAGTGGATCCCTGATCTACGCTAACACTCGCATTCCTCAATAGATCTGGCACGTGCAAGGAGCCTGCATGACGGTGTCGCGTTCTTTATCGATCGTCTGCCTGGGGGTGTTGTTGGTGCTGGCGGGGTGCGGCGAAAAAAAGGCTGCTGAAGCCGAGCTGCCCAGGGTCGGCGTACAACGAGTTGAGCCCAGTGATTTCGCGGCTTCGGTGACGCTGACCGGTGATGTTCAAGCGCGGGTGCAGACCGATCTTTCGTTTCGCGTGGGCGGCAAGATCATTGCCCGCAGCGTCGACGTCGGCGATCACATCAAGGCCAACCAGGTCCTGGCCCGGCTCGACCCCAAGGACTTGCAGACCAATGTCGATTCGGCCAAGGCCGAAGTCTTTGCCGAACAGGCGCGCGTGACCCAGACCGCCGCCGCCTTTGTCCGTCAGCAAAAGCTATTGCCCAAGGGTTACACCAGCCAGAGTGAGTACGACTCTGCCGAAGCGGCTTTGCGCAGCAGCCAGAGCGCCCTCAAGGCCGCCCAGGCACAACTGGCCAACGCCCGTGAACAGCTGAGCTACACCGCCCTGGTGGCCGAGGCGGACGGGGTGATCACCGAGCGCCAGGCCGAAGTCGGCCAGGTGGTCCAGGCCACGGTGCCGATTTTCAGCCTGGCCCGCGATGGCGAGCGTGATGCGGTGTTCAACGTCTATGAGTCCTTGCTGGTGGCGCCGCCGAGCGAGCATGCCATCACCGTGCGCCTGGTCGATGATCCGAAGATCCAGACCCAGGGCCATGTGCGGGAAGTCACCCCGACGGTGTCGGCGCAAAGCGGCACGGTGCAGGTCAAGGTGGCCCTGGACCAGGTCCCGGCGGGAATGGAACTCGGTTCGGCCGTCACCGCTACCGGTAGCAGCCAGGGCAAGCCAAGCGTCGAGTTGCCCTGGTCGGCCCTGACCAAGGCCCTGCATGACCCAGCTGTGTGGGTGGTGGGCGAAGGCAACAAGGTCAGCCTGCAGCAGGTCAAGGTGATTCGTTACCTCACGGGCAAGGTGGTGGTCGGCGAGGGCCTCAAGGGCGGGGAGACCGTGGTGGTGGCGGGCGGACAACTGCTGAACCCGGGCATGCAGGTGGAAATCGCCGCGAACAAGGACAGCGGGGTGGCGCAATGAGAACCGTGACCCTGGGCCTGTGCAGCCTGCTGTTGCTCAGCGGCTGTGAACAGCAGGCGACTGCGCCTGAACCGGTCCGGCCTGTGTTGTCGATGATCGCCGAGCCTCAGGTCCAGGCCAACCTGGGCCGTTTCGCTGGCAGCATCCAGGCGCGCTACGAGAGTACCTTGGGTTTTCGTGTGGGCGGTCGCATCGCCCGACGCTGGGTCGATGTCGGCAGTCAGGTGAAACCGGGTGACTTGCTTGCCAGCCTTGATCCGACTGATCAGCGTAACCAGTTGCGCGCCGCCGAAGGCGACCTGGCCAAAGTCCAGGCGCAATGGATCAACGCCCAGGCCAATGCTCGCCGCCAGCAACAGTTGTACGACCGCGGCGTGGGCGCCCAGGCGCAGCTGGACATTGCCCAGACCGACCTGAAAACCACCACCGCCGCGCTGGAGCAGGCGCGCGCGGCCGTGGCCCAGGCGCGTGACCAGCTTGGCTACAGCGAACTGCGTACCGACCACGCGGCAGTGGTCACCAACTGGCAAGCCGAGGCAGGGCAGACGGTCAGTGCCGGTCAGGCCGTGGTCACCCTGGCCAGGCCGGATATCAAGGAGGCGGTGATCGATCTGCCGACGTACCTGGCCGAGCAGCTGACGACCGAACTGAAATTCCAGGTCGCTTCGCAGCTGGACCCCAGCATCAATACCGCCGCGACCCTGCGTGAACTCGAACCCCAGGCCGATGCTGCCACCCGCACCCGGCGCGCGCGACTGACCCTGGTCGACACTCCGGCGGCTTTTCACCTGGGCACAGCCATCAGCGTCACCTTGACTTCCCTGGTGTCGCCGCGAACTGAGCTGCCGCTATCGGCATTGCTGGAACGGGATGGGCAGACCCAGGTCTGGGTGGTCGATCCGCAGCAGAACACCGTCGCTGTGCGCGAGGTGAAACTGATGGAACGTACATCCGACAGCGTCGTGCTGAGCTCAGGGGTGCAGGCAGGCGAACGGGTGGTGACGGCAGGCGTGAACAGCTTGAAGCCGGGCCAGAAAGTCAAAGTCGATGAGGAAGATCCACGATGAAAGGAAGCTTCAACCTATCGGAGTGGGCGCTGAAGCACCAATCCTTTGTCTGGTACCTGATGTTCGTCGGCTTGCTGATGGGCGTACTTTCCTACATGAACCTGGGGCGCGAGGAAGACCCGTCATTCACCATCAAGACCATGGTGATCCAGACACGCTGGCCTGGAGCGACGCAGGATGAAACCCTCAACCAGATTACCGACCGGATTGAAAAGAAGCTCGAAGAGCTGGATTCGCTCGACTATGTGAAAAGCTACACCCGCCCGGGTGAGTCGACGGTCTACGTCAACCTGCTCGATACCACTCCGGCCGAGAGCATCCCCGAGATCTGGTATCAGGTGCGCAAGAAGATCCAGGACATACGCGGCCAGTTTCCCCAGGGTATCCAGGGCCCGGGGTTCAACGACGAATTCGGTGATGTGTACGGTTCGATCTACGCCTTTACCGCCGACGGCCTGACCATGCGCCAGTTGCGCGACTACGTCGAACAGGTGCGCGCCGAGATCCGCGAAGTGCCCAACCTGGGCAAGGTGGAAATGATCGGCACCCAGGACGAGGTGCTGTACCTGAATTTCTCCACACGCAAACTGGCGTCGTTCGGTATCGACCAGCGCCAGGTGCTGCAAGCCCTGCAGAGCCAGAATGCGGTAACCCCAGCCGGGGTCATCGAAGCCGGGCCTGAGCGGGTTTCGGTGCGCACCAGTGGCCAGTTCGCCTCGGAAAAAGACCTGCAAGCGGTCAACCTGCGCATCAATGACCGCTTTTTCCGTCTGGCCGACATTGCCGAGATTCAGCGTGGCTATGTCGACCCACCCGCGCCGATGTTTCGCTATAACGGTCAGACCGCCATCGGCCTGGCCATCGGCATGAAGGCCGGTGGCAACATCCAGGCCTTCGGGGCCGACCTGCACAAAATGATGGACCGGGTGATTACCGAACTACCGGTCGGTGTTGGCGTGCATACCGTGTCCGACCAGGCCGTGGTGGTCGAAGAGGCAGTGGGGGGGTTCACCAGCGCGCTGTTCGAGGCGGTGATCATCGTGCTGGTGGTGAGTTTCGTCAGCCTCGGCGTGCGCGCCGGGCTGGTGGTGGCCTGCTCGATCCCGCTGGTGCTGGCCATGGTGTTCATCTTCATGGAATACAGCGGTATCACCATGCAGCGGATTTCCCTGGGTGCTTTGATCATTGCCCTGGGCTTGCTGGTGGACGATGCGATGATCACCGTGGAGGTGATGGTCACGCGCCTTGAAAAGGGCGAGAGCAAGGAGCAGGCGGCAACATTCGCCTACACCTCGACGGCATTCCCGATGCTCACCGGTACCCTGGTAACCGTGGCGGGCTTCGTACCCATCGGCCTCAATGCCAGTTCGGCGGGGGAATACACCTATACCTTGTTCGCAGTGATTGCCGCGGCTTTGCTGGTGTCCTGGGTGGTGGCCGTGATGTTCGCGCCAGTGCTGGGGGTGCATATCCTCAGCACCAAAGTCAAAGCCCATGATGCGGAGCCCGGCCGCGTCGGCAAGGCTTTCGAGCACAGCCTGCTGTGGTGCGTGCGCCATCGCTGGGTGACCATCATCGGTACGGTGTTGTTGTTCGTGCTGGCGTTGTTCTGCATGCGCTTTGTCCAGAACCAGTTCTTCCCCTCTTCGGATCGCCCGGAAATCCTGGTCGATCTGAACCTGCCGCAGAATGCTTCAATCGAGGAAACCCGCAAGGCCGTGGACCGCTTGGAGGCGACGCTCAAGGGTGATCCGGATATCGTGCGCTGGAGCACCTATATTGGCCAGGGTGCGATCCGCTTCTACCTGCCGCTGGACCAGCAGCTACAGAACCCCTACTACGCCCAGCTGGTGATCGTCAGCAAAAGCTTCGAGGCGCGCGAGGTACTGATCAAGCGCTTGCAGCAGCGCTTGCGCGAGGACTTCGTCGGCATCGGCAGCAACGTTCAGTCACTGGAAATGGGCCCACCGGTGGGCTTGCCAATCCAGTATCGGGTCAGCGGCAAGGACATCGATCAGGTGCGCCAGCATGCCATCGCGCTGGCAACCTTGCTGGACAGCAACGATAACATCGGCCAGATGATTTATGACTGGAACGAGCCAGGCAAGGTGTTGCGGATCGAGATCGCCCAGGACAAGGCGCGCCAGTTGGGCTTGTCGTCCGAGGACGTGGCCAATGTGATGAACAGCATCGTCAGCGGCATGCCGGTGACCGAGGTGAATGACAATATCTACCTGATCAATGTCGTGGCCCGTGCCGAGGACAGCGAACGTGGCTCGCCGCAGACCTTGCAGAACCTGCAGATCGTCACCCCCAATGGCACCTCGATCCCGCTGCTGGCTTTTGCCACCGTACGTTACGAGATGGAGCAACCCCTGGTCTGGCGCCGCGACCGCAAGCCAACCATTACCATCAAGGCGGCGGTGCGCGGCGAGATCCAGCCAACCGACCTGGTGCGTGAACTCAAACCGCAGATCGACGACTTCGCCAGCAAGTTGCCAGTGGGCTACCAGGTGGAAACCGGTGGTACGGTGGAGGCCAGCGGCAAGGCCCAAGGCCCAATCGCTAAAGTGCTGCCATTAATGTTCTTTTTGATGGGCACGTTCCTGATGCTCCAGCTGCACAGCGTGCAGAAGCTGTTCCTGGTCGCCAGCGTGGCGCCGCTGGGCTTGATCGGTGTAGTCCTGGCGCTGGTGCCGACGGGCACGCCGATGGGCTTTGTGGCGATCCTGGGGATCCTCGCGCTGATTGGCATCATCATTCGCAACTCGGTGATCCTGGTGACCCAGATCGACGAGTACGAAGCCCAGGGCTATTCACCCTGGGACGCGGTACTGGAAGCGACCAACCACAGGCGCCGGCCGATCCTGCTGACGGCGGCAGCGGCGAGCCTGGGCATGATCCCGATTGCCCGGGAAGTGTTCTGGGGGCCGATGGCCTACGCCATGATTGGCGGGATTATCGTGGCGACCTTGCTGACCCTGCTGTTTTTGCCGGCGCTGTATGTGGCCTGGTACAAGATCCGCGAGCCGCAGCGTTCGTAGATATGTCATCGCGGGTCAAGCCCGCTCCCACAGTTGCAACGGTGGGAGCGGGCTTGACCCGCGATGAATTCAGCGCTTGTTCAAACCCTTTGCCAACCGATCCCCGCCCAGCTGGATCAACGCCACCAACACCACCAGCATGACGATCACCGTCAGCATGATCTGGCTGTCGAAGCGCTGGTAGCCATAGCGGTAGGCAATGTCGCCCAGGCCCCCGGCACCAATGGCGCCAGCCATGGCCGAGGAGTTGATCATGGTCACCAAAGTGATGGTAAAGCCGCCGACAATACCCGGCAGGGCTTCTGGCAGCAGCACATGCCAGACGATGTGCCAGCGCCGGCAACCCATGGCCTGGGCCGCTTCGATCAGGCCATGGTCGACCTCGCGCAGGCTGACTTCGGCGATGCGCGCAAAGAACGGCGTGGCGGCAATGGTCAGCGGCACTACCGCTGCCCAGACACCATAGGTGGTGCCGACGATCAAACGGGTGAAGGGGATCAGCGCCACCATCAGAATCAGGAACGGAATCGAACGGAACAGGTTGACGAAGGCGCCGAGCACCCGGTTCAGGGTGGGCGCTTCGAAGATCCCGCCCTTGCCGCTGGTGACCAGGATCACCGCCAGCGGTACACCGGCGAGCAGGGCAATCAGCGACGAGACGCCAACCATCAGCAGCGTGTCGAGTACACCCTGAAGCAAGCGATCAAACCACATAACCCAGTACCTCCACCTGTGCAGCCCATTGCCGGGCGCGCTCAATCACCTGCTCGTGGCTGTGCGGCGAGTGGGCCACCGACACCACGAGTTGCCCCAGGGCGCGGCCCTGGATCGGTTCAATGCCGCCTTGCAGCAGGCTGATCTGGCCGCCGAGCAAGGTGAACAAAGAAGACAGCTCCGGCGCCTGCTTGTCCTTGCCGCTGACCCGCAGGTTGAGCACCAGCGCCGCTTCCGGGCTGGGCGCCTGTGCTTGCAAGCGTGCCTGCAACGCAGCCGGCAGGGCGGCTTGCAACGGTGCAAGCAGGGTCTTGCTGACCTCATGCTGCGGGTCGCCAAACACTTGCCAGACGGCACCCTGCTCGACGATTCGCCCACGCTCGAGCACCACCACTCGATGGCAGATATCGCGAATCACCGCCATCTCATGGGTGATCAGCACGATGGTCAGGCCCAGGCGCTGGTTGATGTCGCGCAGCAGGCCGAGGATCGACTCGGTAGTCTCCGGGTCTAGTGCCGAAGTGGCTTCGTCACACAGCAGAATTTCCGGGTCATGTACCAGCGCCCGGGCAATGCCGACGCGCTGTTTCTGCCCGCCGGACAACTGAGCCGGGTACACGTGGTGCTTTTCCTGCAGCCCGACCAGTTCCAGCAACTCGGCGACCTTGCGCTGGCGCTGGGCCTTGGGCACGCCGGCAACCTTGAGCGGCAACTCGACGTTCTGCCACACGGTCTTGGCCGACATCAGGTTGAAGTGCTGGAAGATCATGCCGATGCGCCGGCGCAGGCGCACCAGGCGGTCTTCGTCGTACTCGCCAATGTCCACCTGGTCGATCAGCACCCGGCCATGGCTCGGTTGCTCCAGGCGGTTGATGGTACGGATCAGCGACGACTTGCCGGCACCGCTGCGGCCGATGATGCCGAAGATCTCACCGTGCTGGATGTTCAGGTCGATGCCGTCCAGCGCCGGGGCTTGCTGGCCCGGGTAGGTCTTGCCCAGGCCGATGAAACGTACATGGGCGTTGCCCAGCTCCGGGTGCAAGGCCCGTTGCCGGGCCTGTTGCAGGGGCGCGAAAGGCCGCTGCTGCTCCTGCGCCACGCGGGCGCTGACGGCGCTCATCTCAGCTCTCCCAGCCAGCTTGGTAGAGCTTGCCGTGGGCCTGGTCGAGGGCGGCCCGCACCACCGGCGAGTGCTGGTAGATGTCGATGAATCTGGCCAGGCGCGGGTCGTCCTTGCTCTGCGGGCGGATGACGAACTGGATCACGTATTCCTTGTGGTCCAGGCCGTCGAACAGCAGCGCCGAGGTGGCGTCGAAGGTCTTGGCCAGGCGAATGTAGGCCGGGTAGCCCTGGACCAGGTCGGCGTCATCGTAGGCGCGCACTAGTTGCACCGCTTCGACCTGGAGGATCTTCAGTTTTTTCGGGTTGGCGACGATGTCTTCTTCGGTGGCCTTGTAGCCGACACCGGGCTTGAGGGTGATCAAACCGGCCTTGGCCAGCAGCTGCAAACCGCGGCCGCTGTTGATCGGGTCGTTGGCGATGGCGACGCTGGCGCCCTCGGGCAACTCAGCGAAGCTTTTGAATTTTTTCGAGTACAGGCCGACGTTGTTGATGATCCCCGGGGCGAAGGGCACCAGGTCGAAACCGCCGGCGGCCTTGGCGTTTTCCAGAAACGGGATGTGCTGGAAGTAGTTCACGTCGATGTCACCGGCCGCCAGGCTGACGTTGGGCGCGATCCAGTCGCTGAACTCGATCAGCTCGACGTCCAGGCCCTGTTTCTTCGCTTCGCTGACGGCCGCTTCGAGGGGGATGGAAAAGGCTGCGGTGGTGCCGACTTTCAAGGCGTCGGCGGCCTGGGCGGTGCCGAACAGGCTAAAGGTCAGGGCCAGGGCTGCGACCGGGCGGGCAATAAAGGTCTTAAGCATGCTGTAGCGCTCCCGTCGGGGTCGTAGGGGTGTGGCGATAGCTGGCGCCAGGATGGTCTGCCGGCAGGTGAGGCTGGTCGCTGGCGAAGAGTTTCTCGCGCAGGCTGCCCTGTTCGTAGGCGGTCTTGTACGAGCCGCGGCGTTGCAGCTCGGGGATCACCAGGTCGATGAAATCGACATAGCTTTCCGGGGTAACCGTGCGGGCCAGGTTGAAGCCGTCCAGGCCGGTTTCGGCGATCCAGCTTTCCAGCTCGTCGGCGACCTGGGTCGGCGAGCCGATCAGGGTGATGTAGCGTCCGCCAAGGGCGTGTTGCTCGAGCAGCTTGCGCCGGGTCCAGTCGTTGTTCTGCAGGTTCTTGGTGGCGGACTGGATGGCGTTGCTTTTCACGTACTGGATCGGCTCGTCCAGTTCGTACTCGGAGAAATCGATGCCGGTGGAGCTGGCAAAGTGCGCAACACCGGCCTCGGCGCTGGCATAGCGCAGGTACTCGGCGTGCTTGGCCTTGGCCTGCTCTTCAGTGCGGGCGACGATCACCGTCAGGCCCATGAACACCTTGATCGCCTGCGGGTCACGCCCCGCTGCCACGGCGGCAGCGCGCACCTTGTCGACCTGGGCGCGGGTGGCGGCCTTGTTCTGGCCGCTGATGAACACGCACTCGGCGTGGCTGCCGGCAAAGCTCAGGCCGCGCTCGGAGCTGCCGGCCTGGAACAATACCGGGGTGCGCTGTGGCGATGGCTCGCACAGGTGATAACCCTCGACCCGGTAGAACTCGCCCTTATGGTTGACCTTGTGCACTTTGTCCGGCCGGGCGTAGACCCGCTGCTGGCGGTCGTTGACCACCGCGCCGTCTTCCCAGCTGCCTTCCCAGAGCTTGTACAGCACCTGCAGGTACTCGTCGGCCTGGTCATAGCGGCGGTCGTGCTCGGGCTGCTGATCCAGGCCCATGGCCTTGGCTGCGCTGTCGAGGTAGCCGGTGACGATGTTCCAGCCCACCCGGCCACGGCTCAGGTGGTCGAGGGTGGAAAGGCGCCGGGCGAACAGGTAAGGCGGCTCGTAGGTCAGGTTGGCGGTCAGGCCGAAGCCGAGGTTGCGGGTGACGGCGGCCATGGCTGAAACCAGCAGCAGCGGGTCATTGACCGGAAGCTGGATCGACTCCTTCAGCGGTACATCGACGGACTGTTGGTAGACATCGTAGACGCCGACGATATCGGCAATGAACAACCCGTCGAACAGCCCGCGCTCCAGTAGCTGGGCCAGCTCGGTCCAGTATTCGAGGGTCTTGTACTGGCTCGAGTTGTCCCGCGGATGGGTCCACAGGCCGTGGTTGATATGGCCGACGCAGTTCATGTTGAAGGCGTTGAGCAGGATCTTCTTCTTGGCCATCAGATGGTGCCCCGCAACGGTGGATTTTCATCGTTCAGGTAGTAGTTGCCGATGGCGTGGTACTTCCAGCGCACCGGGTCGTGCAGGGTATGCACCCGGGCGTTGCGCCAGTGTCGATCAAGGCCATGCTCGGCCAGGGTTGCCTGGCTGCCGGCCAGCTCAAACAGCGTGGTGCCGGCGGCGAGGGAAATCTCGGTACTGATCGCCCGCGCTTCGGCCACGGCGATGGAGGCGGCGGCGACGGTTTCGGCATTCGGCTCGGCCTGGGCACGGTCGAGGTGCTCGCCGGCGCGTTCGAGCAGGGCTTCGGTAGCGTGCAAGCGGATCGCCAGGTGGCCGAAGGACTTCAGGGTCAGCGGGTCTTCGCTGGCCTGGTCGACACCGGAGTCGACCCATGGCCGGCTGCGGGTGCGCACGAAGTGCAGGGCATCTTCATAGGCGGCGCGGGCGATGCCGGTGTCAATGGCAGCATGGAGGATCTGCGCCAGCGGGCCGACCGTGGTCGGGCGCTCGAAGGCACTCTGGAACGGCAGCACGTCCTCGGCGGCGACCTGCACGTTGTCGAACACCACTGAACCGCTGCCGGTGGTGCGTTGGCCGAAGCCGCTCCAGTCGTCAATTACCTTCAATCCAGCGCTGTCAGCCGGCACGAAAGCCAGGCGCTGAATGCCCTCTTCATCGACGACCGACGTGGGGATGCGCTGAGCGTAGATCGCACCCGTGGCGTAGAACTTGCGGCCATTGATGCGATAAGCGTCGCCATCGCGGGTCAGGGCAGTGGTACGGTCGTGGGCAGTCTTGGTGCCGAGCTCGGCCAGGGCATTGCCGAAGCGCTTGCCGGCCAGTACTTCGGCGTACAGGCGCTGCTGTTGCTCCGGAGTGCCGTTCACCCGCAGCACTTCCAATGCATAGAAGTGGTTCTGTGGAATTTGCCCCAGCGAGGCGTCGGCCTGGGCGATGCGGGCGATGACCCTGGCCAGGGTGACGTTCGATACGCCAGCGCCGCCATAGGCCTTGGGCACGCTGATGCCCCACAGGCCGGAGCGGGAGAACAGCTCGAGTTCAGGGTGCGGCAGGCGTCGTTCGCGGTCGCGCAAGGCGCTGTCGCGATGCAGTTGGACGGCGATTTCCTCGGCGATTTGCAATGCCTGGGCGTCAGTGTGGATGACCGCGACGTTAGCGTGCGGTTGTGGCAATAGGCTCATAAACAGGGCTCCAGTGGTCTGGTCAAATCCAGGAGTGCCGGGCAGGCAAGGTACCGTTGAGGTGATAGGCGCCGACGGCGTGGTATTTCCAGCGCACCGGGTCGTGCAGGGTGTGCACGCGGGCATTGCGCCAGTGCCGGTCGAGATTGAACTCGGCCAGGGTGGCGCGGCTGCCGGAGAGCTCGAAGAGCTTCTCGCTGGCTTGCAGGGAGATCTCGGTGGTCAGCACCTTGGCTTCGGCCACGGCGATCGAGGCGCGGGCGGCAGCGGCGGCGTCGACCGGTGCGGCGTTGACTTCGTCGAGTACCCGCGCAGCCTTGCCCAGCAGTGCCTGGGCAGCATGCAGTTCAAGCTGCAGGCGGCCGACGTCGGCGATCACGTAGAGATCGTCACTGGCGCGATCGACCTTGGCGTCGATCCACGGCCGGGCTTTTTCGCGGACAAAAGCGATGGTGTCGGCAATCGCCGCTTCGGCGATGCCTGCATCAATGGCAGCCTGGATCAGCTGCGATGCGGCGCCCTGGATGTTCGCTACTTCGCCCTGCTTCCAGGTATCGATCATCAGTTCGGCGTCGACCTGCACCTTGTCCAGCAACACGGTGCCGCTGGCGGTGGTACGTTGGCCGAAACCGGACCAGTCGTCGACGATGCGCAAGCCCGGGGTGCCACGGCGGACGAAGGCCATGACCTGGCGGCCGTCGTCGTTCAGCGCCTTGACCGCCACCCAGTGGGCAAACAGGGCGCCGGTGGAATAGAACTTCTGGCCACTGAGCACATAATGATCGCCCTCGCGGGTGATCCGCGCCTTGAGGTCCAGGGTGTGCTTGGTGCCGCGTTCCGGCCCGGCATTGCCGATGCGCCAGCCGTCGAGCACTGATTTGAACAGCAGCTCTTTCTGCCGCTCAGTGGCGGTGCCTTTGAGCAGTTGCAGGATACCGAACTGGTTTTGCGGGATCTGCCCCAGCGCCGGGTCGGCGGCGCTGATGATGCGAAACACCTCGGCAATGGTGACAAACGACACCTGCGCGCCGCCAAACGCCCGCGGGATGCTGATGCTACCCAGGCCGCTGCGGGTGAATTGTTCGATTTCTGCCCAGGGCAGCTTGCGTTGCTGGTCGCGCCTGGCCGCCTGGCCGCGTGCTGCCTCGGCCAGCTCATGGGCCGCCTGCAGGGCTTGCTCGTCATTGCTCAGCACCTTGGCCGGCAACAACAGCGGGGCGCTGTCCAGGTCGCTGTGGATTGTGGTTTCTGCCAGATTGGACATCAGTACCGCTCCTTGGCTGCACTCAATGCCCTGGCGTTACGCACTGGGGTGATTGTGTTCCTGACCATACCTACCTCACGAATTGAAAACGTCGACGCGGGGGTGCGGCGACAAAATTGCGCTGGTCCGGTGGTCCGGTTCATATACCCTAATAGCGTATAAAAATTAAATAAACTAACTTTTAGGAATAAATATAGAAGTACTTGGCGGTCGCTGGAGGAACGCCTGCCGGGGCAGGGCAGGCGCTATCAGAAAGGCGGGACAGGGGAGGGAAAAACTCAGTAACCGGTGTTCTGCGTGCCGAGGAATTTGCCGAGGAACTGGCGGGTGCGTTCTTCTTTCGGCTGGGCAAACAGCGCCTTGGCTTCGCCCTGTTCGACGATCACGCCCTTGTCGAAGAAGATCACCCGGTTAGCTACATCGCGGGCAAAACTCATCTCGTGGGTGACGATGATCATGGTGCGCTTTTCTTCGGCCAGGCTGCGGATGGTCGCCAGCACTTCGCCGACCAGTTCGGGGTCGAGCGCCGAAGTCGGCTCGTCAAAGAGGATCACCTCCGGCTCCATGGCCAGTGCCCGGGCAATCGCTACCCGCTGCTGCTGACCACCGGACAGCTTGCGCGGGTAGGAGGCCTCCTTGCCGGCCAGGCCGACCTTGGCCAACAGCTTCATGCCCAGGGCCACGGCCTGCTCGCGAGGCGTCTTCTTGACCACCAGAGGGCCTTCGATGACGTTCTCCAGCGCAGTGCGATGGGGGAACAGGTTGAAGTTCTGGAAGACGAACCCGACCTCCTGGCGCAGCCGACGGATCAGCCCGCTTTGCTGGCTGAGCGGACGGTTGGCGTCAATCTCCACATTGCCGACCTTGATGCGCCCGCTGCTAGGGGTTTCCAGCAGGTTCAGGCAACGCAGGAAGGTGGTTTTGCCGGAACCGCTGGGGCCGATGATGGCGATCACCTCGCCGGCCTCGACCTTGAGGCTGATGTCATCGAGCACGGTCTGGCCGTTGAACTGCTTGCTCAGTCGTTGTACCTCGATCATGCCTCAGGACTCCTGGTCGTGCCGGTTGACTCGCGCTTCCAGGCGGTTCTGCAGGTGTGCGAGAACGCTGGCCAGCACCCAGTAGATCAGTGCAGCGGCAAGGTACATGGTGAAGATTTCGAAAGTGCGCGCAGTAATCAGCTGCGCCTGGCGGAACAGCTCCGGCACCTGGATGGTGGCGGCCAGGGCGGTGTCCTTGACCAGCGAGATAAAGCTGTTGCCCAGTGGCGGCAAGGCGGTGCGCGCCGCTTGCGGCAGGATCGCCCGGCGCATGGCCTGGCCACGGGTCATGCCGATGCTGGCGGCCGCCTCCCACTGGCCGCGGTCGATGGAGCTGATTGCGGCGCGAAGGATTTCACAGGCATAGGCGGCCATGTTCAGCGAGAAGCCGATCAGCGCCGCCGGCAGCGGATCGAGCTCGATGCCTAGCTGCGGCAGGCCGTAGTAGATCATGAACAGCTGCACCAGCAGCGGCGTGCCGCGAAAGAACGAGACGTAGACCCGCGCGGTCCAGCTCAGCAGCTTGAGCGACGACAGGCGCATCAACGCCAGGCTGAAGCCCAGCAGCAGGCCAAAGAACATCCCGCCGAGGCTGAGGACTACCGTGAAGTACGCGCCCCTGAGCAGGAAGGGCGCGGACTCTATTGCGAGTTGGAAAGCTTCTTCCATTATTGAGTGACGTCAGCGTTGAAGTACTTTTCCGAAAGCTTTTTCAGCGTGCCGTCGGCGCGCAGCTTGTCGATGGCCTTGTTCACGGCGGCTAGCAGTTCCGGCTCGCCTTTGCGCAGGGCAATACCGGCCTCCTGGCGGGAGAACGCGTCACCGGCGGCGGTGGTGTCCTTGGCTTTCTTGGCGTATTCCAGTGCGGCCAGACGGTCGATCAGGATGGCGTCGATACGGCCGACACGCAGGTCCTGGAACTTGGTCGGATCGTCTTCGTATGTGCGCACGTCAGCGGTCGGCACATTGGCTTTGACCCACTGTTCGTAGTTGGTGCCCAGGCCCACGCCGACTTTCTTGCCGCCCAGGTCGGCAGCGGACTTGATGTTCAGGTCGGCGGCCTTTTTCGTCAGCACAAGCGCCTGAATCCCGGAAACAGTGTAGGGCTCGGAGAAGTCGTACTTCTTCTTGCGTTCTTCGGAGATGGTCACCTGGTTGACCACCGCATCCAGGCGCTTGGACTCCAGGGCCGCGAGGATGCCGTCCCACTTGGTCGGTTGCAGCTTGACCTTGACCCCCAGCTCCTTGGCCAGGGCCTCGGAGAGTTCCACCTCAAAGCCGGCCAGCTTGCCGTCGGCATCGACGAAGCTGAACGGTGGATAGGTGCCTTCAAGGCCGATGTTGATCACGCCCTTGTCCTTGATCTGCTGCAGTTGCTCGCCAGCCACAGCCTGGCCGAGCAGGCTGGCCCCGAGCAGCAGGCCAAGGCCGGCGGCTACTGCCTGTTTACCGAAAGCGGAAATCTTCATGGTTAGCCCCAATGTTGTTGTGAGTGTGGCGCTGACTATAGGGTGACGCTTTTAGTCTGAAAAATAATATAAATTCATGCTCTTATATCATTTTCAAATAAGTTGATTAGCCGTTCCAGACCTCAGGGTAGGCGAATAATGCTGGTGCCCCACCGGTATGCAGAAAAATCAGCGGGCCGTCGTCGAAGCGCTGGCGGGCAATGCCGTCGAGCAGCCCGGCCATGGCCTTGCCGGTATACACCGGGTCGAGCAGCAATCCTTCCTGGCTGGCCAATAAGCGAATGGCGGCAAGGGTGCCAGCGTTCGGTTCGCCATAGCGTGGGGCGAAGTACTCGTCCCACAGTTCGATCTTGAAGGTTTCTGGCAAACGCACGCCCAACAGCTCGGCGGTGCGTTCGGCCAGGCCCTGGACTTTCGGCCGCTGGTCTTCATCGCTGCGCGATACGGTCACGCCGATCACCGGCAGTTTCGGCAGTTTGTGCGCCAGGGCGATGGCCAGGCCGCTGTGGGTGCCGGCGCTACCAGAAGCCAGTACTACCCCGGCGAACTGCTCGCCGCAATGTTCGATCTGCTGTGCCAGCTCAAGGCCTGCGCGTACATAACCCAAGGCACCCAGCGCGTTGGAGCCGCCAATCGGCACGATGTAGGGTTTGCGCCCGCTGGCGTGCAGGCGCACCGCCAGGGCTTGCAGTTGTTCATCGGCATTATCGAGGTTGTCGACCAGTTCGACCTTGGCGTCGAACAACTCCAGCAACAGTCGGTTGCCGTTCTGCCGGTAGTTGAGCGAATCGGTACCGATCGGGTTTTCCAGCAGAGCTACACACGTCAGGCCCAATTGAGCGGCCAGGGCTGCGGTCTGGCGCACATGGTTGGACTGGATCGCCCCGGCGGTGACCAGGGTGTCGGCACCTTTGCTCAGGGCGTCGGCGGCCAGGTATTCGAGCTTGCGCAGCTTGTTGCCGCCCATCGCCAGCGGCGTGCAATCGTCACGTTTAACGTAGATGTCGCGGCCAGCCCAGGCCGAGAGGCGATGGAGTTTTTCCAGCGCGGTGGGGGCGCCAAGCAAGTCCAGACGATTGAAGCGGGCAAGCTGTCGGTCGATCATGGGGTCACGTCGGCTAGGTAAAATTTGACTATAAGCAGCCTGCGGCGTGCGGGCAACTACCTGGCTTATGCCGCCTTTATCGCGTTCTGGAATAAAGGGTTATTTTTTCCCCTGTAGGAATTTGCCGTAAAGTGATCGTCAATTGTGGCGGAACTTCAACCCACCGACCGCCGCTGCAGCAGGAGAGGTAACCGTGAGCGAGAACGCGCAATCAGGGCATTGGCAGCTGCAAACCATCGTTGGCCAGCTGCGTGCCGCCCGCGATCAGTGGCGCAGCAGCAATGGTCGCAGCAGCGGCGAGCAAGGCGGCCGTGAGCTGCCTTCGCGCGAAGCGGTGCGGCATATTCTCGAGCAGTTGTGTGGTGCCTTGTTCCCTATGCGCCTGGGCCCGGTCGACCTGCGTGAAGAGAGCGAAGACTTTTATGTCGGCCATACCCTCGACGCGGCCCTGACCGCCTTGCTTGCCCAGGCCCGCCTTGAACTGCGTTATGTCGCTCGCCAAGGTAAAAACACATCGTCCGAGATCGATGCCAAGGCCTTGCGCCTGATCCAGGACTTTGCCGCGGCCTTGCCGGGTCTGCGCAGCATCCTCGATACCGATGTGCTGGCCGCTTTCCACGGTGACCCGGCGGCGCGCAGCGTCGATGAGGTGCTGCTGTGCTACCCGGGTATTCTCGCCGTCATCCACCACCGCCTGGCCCACCATCTGTACCGGGCCGGCCTGCCATTGCTGGCGCGGATCAGTTCGGAGCTGGCCCACTCGGTCACCGGCATCGATATCCATCCCGGCGCGCAAATCGGCCCGAGCTTCTTCATCGACCACGGCACCGGCGTGGTGATCGGCGAAACGGCGATCATCGGCGAGCGGGTACGCATCTACCAGGCCGTTACCCTGGGCGCCAAACGCTTCCCGGCGGACGAAGACGGGCAGTTGCAGAAGGGCCATCCGCGTCACCCGATTGTCGAGGACGACGTGGTGATTTATGCCGGCGCGACTATTCTGGGACGAATCACCATCGGCAAGGGTTCGACCATCGGCGGCAACGTCTGGCTGACCCGCAGCGTGGCTCCGGGCAGCAACCTGACCCAGGCCAATCTGCAGCATGATGACGGTACCCAGAAGTAGATTCTAATGGCCATCGCGGGGCAAGCCCGCTCCCACTGTGGGAGCGGGCTTGCCCCGCGATGGGTCGCGCAATGGTCCCATCCATGTTTAACTTGAACGCTTGTTCAAGTTAAAACGGTGGTCCGCTGCCGGTGTTCAACAGGAGGAAACCCTTTGCTGAACCCGTTCAATCCAAGCTTCTCCCCCCTCGGCGAGGTGCACGACCAATGAGTGCACCCAGCCCCGACTCCAGCGGCAAGATCCGCATGAATCCGCCGGTTTTCTACTTCGCGGCGAGCTTTATCCTGATATTCGGCCTGGTGGTCATCAGCAATCCGCAAGCCGCTGGCGAGTGGCTGCTGGCGGCGCAGAACTGGGCGGCCAACACCGTTGGCTGGTACTACATGCTGGCGATGACGCTGTATCTGGTCTTCGTGGTGGTCACCGCCTTGTCTGGCTACGGCAAGATCAAGCTCGGTGCCGACCACGACGAGCCCGAGTTCAGCTACCTGTCCTGGGCCGGCATGCTGTTCGCAGCAGGCATCAGCATTACTCTGTTCTTCTTCTGTGTCTCCGAACCCCTGACCCACATGCTCCAGCCGCCGCAAGGCGAGGCCGGCACGGTCGAGGCTGGGCGCCAGGCGATGCAGCTGCTGTTCCTGCACTGGGGCCTGCATGGCTGGGGCGTGTTCGCCTTTGTCGGCATGGCCCTGGCGTATTTCGCCTACCGGCACAACCTGCCGCTGGCCTTGCGTTCGGCGCTGTATCCGCTGATCGGCAAGCGTATCAACGGCCCGATCGGTTACGCCGTGGACGGCTTCGGCATCATCGCCACGGTGTTCGGCCTGGGCGCCGACATGGGCTTTGGCGTGTTGCACCTCAACTCTGGCCTGGACTACCTGTTCGGCGTGCCGCATACCCAGTGGGTGCAGGTGATCCTCATCACCCTGATGATGGGCGCGGCGGTCGCCGTGGCGGTTGCCGGGGTCGAGAAGGGCGTGCGGGTGATGTCCGACATCAACATGTTCCTGGCCTGCGCTCTGCTGCTGTTCGTGCTGTTCGCCGGGCCCACCCAGCACCTGTTCAATACCCTGATCCAGAACCTCGGTGACTATCTCGGCGCCTTGCCGCGCAAGAGTTTCGATGTCTACGCTTACAACCAGGCCAATGAGTGGCTGGGCGGCTGGACCGTGTTCTACTGGGCCTGGTGGATTGCCTGGGCGCCGTTTGTCGGCCTGTTCATTGCGCGGATTTCCCGCGGCCGGACCATCCGCGAGTTTGTCTTTGGCGTACTGCTGATTCCCCTGGGTTTCACCCTGGCGTGGATGTCGATCTTTGGTAACAGCGCGCTGTTCCAGGTGCTCGAACACGGCATGACCGCGCTGGGCCAATCGGCCCTCGACAACCCGTCGATGACCCTCTATTTGTTGCTGGAAACCTACCCGTGGAGCAAGGCAGTGATTGCCGTCACGGTGTTCATCAGCTTCGTGTTCTTCGTGACCTCCGCCGACTCCGGCACCGTGGTGCTCTCGACCCTCTCTGCACGTGGCGGCAACGCCGACGAAGACGGTCCGAACTGGCTGCGGGTGTTCTGGGGCGCGATGACCGCGCTGGTGACCAGCGGGTTGTTGTTCGCCGGCAGCATCGATTCGCTGAAGTCGGCGGTGGTGCTCACCTCGCTGCCGTTCTCGGTGATCCTGCTGTTGATGATGTGGGGCCTGCACAAGGCGTTCTACCTGGAATCGCAACGGCAGATCGCCCAGCTGCATTCGCTGGCACCGTTCGCCAACTCACGGCGTGGCCGTGGTGGCTGGCGTCAGCGTTTGAGCCAGGCCGTGCACTTCCCGTCACGCGATGAGGTGTATCGCTTCATGGATGACGTGGTGCGCCCGGCGATTGCCGAGGTGACCCAAGTGTTTGGCGAGAAGGGTCTGCATGTCATCACCCAGGAAGACCCGAGCCACGACAACGTCAGTTTGAAGATCGGCCATGGCGAAGAGCAGCCGTTCATTTACCAGGTGCAGATGCGCGGTTACTTCACCCCGTCATTTGCCTTGGGGGGCCTGGGTACCCAGGAACTGAAGAACCGCCGCTACTACCGTGCCGAAGTGCACCTGAGCGAAGGCAGCCAGGATTACGACCTGGTTGGCTACAGCAAGGAGCAGATCATCAACGACATTCTCGATCAGTACGAGCGGCATATGCAGTTCTTGCACCTGGTGCGTTGATTTTTCTGGCCCCATCGCTGGCAAGCCAGCTCCCACAGGGTTTTGTGGGAGCTGGCTTGCCAGCGATGGTAGCGCCGCGATGGATCTTTAAAACGGCGCGTCCCCCAGAATCGTCGCCCGGTGCATCACCCGCCGCACCGGCCGGTAATCATCCACCGCGTAATGCTGGGTCACGCGGTTATCCCAGAACGCCACGTCGTTTTCCTGCCAGCGCCAGCGAATGGTGAACTCCGGACGGGTCGCGTGAGCGAACAGCAGCTTGAGAATTGCCTCGCTTTCAGCCTCGCTCAGTTCGTTGATGCGGGTGGTGAAACCGTCGTTGACGAACAGCGCCTTGCGCCCGCTCACCGGGTGAGTACGGATCACCGGGTGCGACAACGGCGGGTTGTTGCGCCGTGCCGCTTCCCAGCGCGCCAGGTCTTCAGGGGTGGTACCGAAGCGCTCCAGCGGAAACGACTTGGTGAAGTCATGGGTCGCGGTAAGGCCAGCAAGCAGCTGCTGCAGCGGTGCCGACAGCGCCTCGTAGGCAGCGATGCCACTGGCCCACAAGGTATCGCCGCCGTAGGCCGGCAGCTGCTTGGCACTGAGCACGGCACCCAGCGCCGGGGTCGGCAGGAAGGTCACGTCGGTGTGCCAGATGGCGTTGTCGCGCACGTCGGTGACGGCGGTATCGAGCACCAGCACTTGTGGGGTTTCCGGCACATTCGGGTAGATCGGATGGATATGCAGGTCGCCAAAGCGCGCGGCAAATTCGGCCTGCTGCTGCGGGTTGATCGGCTGGTCGCGAAAGAACAGCACCTGATGCTTGAGCAGTGCCTGTTCGATGGCGTCGCGTTGTTCTTGGCTGATTTCGCGGCTGAGGTCGATGCCGCTGATCTGGGCGCCGAGGGCAGGGCTCAGCGGGGTAATGGTCAGGCTCATGGTTGTTCTCTATCCGTTGTCAATGGCTCTGGCCGTGCCAGGGCACCAGCTTGCGCTGCAGGGCGCGCAGGCCCATCTCCAGGGCGAAGGCAATCAGCGCGATCACCAGGATGCCCAGCACCACCACATCGGTTACCAGGAACTGCGCCGCCGACTGGACCATGAAACCCAGGCCGCTGGTGGCGGCGATCAGCTCGGCAGCCACCAGGGTCGACCAGCCGACACCCAGGCCGATGCGCACGCCGGTGAGAATGTCGGGCAGGGCGCTGGGCAGGATCACATGGCGAATCAGCTGCCAGCGCGTGGCCCCCAACGACTGCGCCGCGCGCAGCTTGGTGGGGTCGACGGTACGCACGCCAGTGGCGGTGGCAATGGCGATCGGGGCGAAGATCGCAAGATAAATCAGCAGCACTTTCGACAGCTCGCCGATGCCGCACCAGATCACGATCAGCGGCAGGTAGGCCAGGGGCGGAATCGGCCGGTAGAACTCGATCAGCGGGTCGAGAATGCCGCGGGCGATACGGTTATGGCCGATGGCAATACCGATCGGAATCGCCGTGACGATCGCCGCAGCGAGGGCCAGGCCGATACGTTGCAGGCTGGCGCCCAGGTGCTGCCACAGGGTGGATTCCATGTAGCCCTGGGTCAGTAGCAACCAGGCCTTGCTCAGCACCGCTTCGGGTGAGGGCAAAAACAACGGCTCGATCCATTCGGCGGCGGTAACCGCCCACCACACCAGCAACAGCGTGGCCAGGGTCAGGGCGCTGATCCAGCGGGTGCTCAGACTGCGCCGGGGTTTGCTCGGCGTGGTTTGGCTGGCGGCGCGTTTGGCCGCTACCGGGACATCCAGGCTGCTCATGCAGACTCCTGCCGCGTCGCGGCACTGCGTTGGGAGAACACCCGGGCCAGCACGTGCTCGCGGGTTTCGATAAAGCGCGGGTCGGACTTGATCGAGCGGGCCGGCTCGCCGGCGCTGTAGCGCTGGCCGAAATCCAGTTGCAGGCGTTCGACGATCTGCCCGGGATTCGGCGCCAGCAACACCAGTTCGGTGGCGAGGAACACCGCCTCTTCAATGTCGTGGGTAATCAGGAACACCGGTTTGGCGGTGCGCTGCCAGACTTGCAGCAGCAACTCCTGCATCTGTTCACGGGTAAAGGCATCCAGTGCGCCAAACGGCTCGTCCATCAGCAGCACACGCGGGTCGGCAGCCAGCGCCCGGGCCAGGCCCACGCGCTGCTTCTGGCCACCGGACAGCTGCCAGATTCGCCGGCTGGCAAAGTCCGCCAGGTCGACCAGGGCGAGCATCTCGCGGGCCTTGCTTTCCCGCTTGGCGCGCGATACCCCGGCCAGTTCCAGGCCGAAGGCAACGTTGGCCAGCACATCCTGCCAGGGCAGCAGCGCATCATCCTGGAACACCACGCCGCGCTCGGCGCCGGGGCCTTGCACCGGGACGCCGTCGAGGGTGATACGGCCGCTGCTGGGCGCCACGAAACCGGCAATCAGATTGAGCAGCGAGGTCTTGCCGCTGCCCGAAGGGCCGAGGGCCACCAGCAATTGCTGCGGGCCCAGGCTCAGGTTGATGTCGGCCAGCACCGGCTCGGCCGCGCCGGGGTACTGTGCGCTGATGCGCTCCAGTTGTAACAGGGCCATGGTCTGCTCCGAGTCTCAGTTGGCAATGAATTTGGCGCTGACGTAAGGCGCATAGTCCGGCAGCACCGCTTCGACCTTGCCTTGCTCCTTGAGGAAGGTAGCGGTGTCGGTGATTGCCTGGGTGGTCGGTGCGCCCAGCGCTGCAACCTGGTCGGCGGCCAGCGGGAACACGTTGCCTTGCAGCAGGCCAGGGATATCAGCCGCCTTGGCGCCGGAGAGCTTCACCAGCTTGTCGACGTTGCTCTTGTTCGCCAGCCACGCTTGCGGGTCTTTGCGGTAGTCGGCGTAGGCATCCAGGGTGACTTTGGCGAAGGCCTTGACGATCTCCGGGTGCTTGGCCGCGAAGTCCTTGCGCACGATCCAGGCGTCGAAGGTCGGTGCGCCTTTGTCGGCCAGCTCACCGGAGGTGATCAGTACCTTGCCGTTTTCCTTGGCCACGCCCAGGGCCGGGTCCCAGACGTAGGTGGCGTCGATGTCACCGCGCTTCCAGGCGGCGATGATTGCCGGTGGTGCGAGGTTGAGGATCTGTACCTTGGCCGGGTCGATGTTCCATTGCTTGAGCGCAGCCAGCAGGCTGTAGTGACCGGTGGAGACGAACGGTACGGCGATCTTTTTGCCAATCAGGTCCTGCGGCGAGTTGATGCCGGCGCCATCGCGGGCGACCAGGGCTTCGGCAGCGCCAATCTGGGTGGCGATCAGGAAGGTTTCCACCGGCAGCTTGCGGGTCGCGGCCGCGGCCAGCGGGCTGGAACCGAGGTAGCCGATCTGCACATCGCCGGAGGCCACGGCGGTGATCACGTCGGCGCCGCTGTCGAATTTGCGCCAGTCGATGTCGGCTTTGCTGGTTTTCTCGTAGGTACCGTCGACCTGGGCGACTTTCGCCGGGTCCACGGTGGTCTGGTAGGCCACCGTCAGGTCGGCCGCCTGGGCAAACCAGCTGGTGCCGGCCAGGGTCAGGGCGGCGAACAGGCGCAGGGGAGCATGCAGGGTCATGGTTAACTCCTTGTCAGGCGGGCGGTTGTGTTGGTGTGGAATAAGACTAGATGATCTAAGAAAGTTAAAATAAATAACTTTTTTGCATTAGCTTAGGAGCCAATTGATTTAAGGCTCTGCAAATGAGGTGGTTTCATCGCGGGGCAAGCCCACTCCTGCAGGTCCTTGTGGGAGCGGGCTTGCCCCGCGATACGATCTCACTGAATAAACTTGGCGCTCACGTACGGCGCGTAGTCCGCCAGTACCGCTTCGACCTTGCCCTGTTCCTTGAGGAACCGCGCGGTCTCGCCAATCGCCTTGGGCGTCTGGCTCTGCAGCAACTGCGGCTGCGCCTGGGCATCGGGGAACGCCGCCCCGGCCAGCAACTGCGGAACATCTGCCGGATTGGCGCCGGTCAATTTGGCGATCTTCTGCACCGGTACCGAGTCGCTCGTCCACTGCGCCTTGTTGGCAGCGTAGTCGGCAAATGCATCAAGGGTGACCTTGGCGAACTTGCTCACCACCTCAGGATGCTTCTCGGCAAAATCCTTGCGCGCTACCCACACTTCGAACGTCGGTGCACCCCAGCCGCCAACCTCGGCGGCGTCGGTGAGCGTTTTGCCGGTCTTGCGGATTTCGCCCAATGCCGGCGACCAGACAAAGGCACCGTCGATGTCGCCACGTTTCCACGCTGCGGCGATTTCCGCTGGTTGCAGATTGACCACCTTGACCTGACGGGTGTCGAGGTTCCAGTGCTTGAGCGCACCAAGCAGGCTGTAGTGCGAGGTGGACACGAACGGCGTGGCGATGGTCTTGCCGACCAGGTCCTGCGGGCTGTTGATGCCGCTGCCGTTGCGCACCACCAGAGCTTCGGCGGCGTTGATCTGCGCCGAGACGATAAACGCCACGATCGGCAACTTGCGCGAAGCGGCAGCGGCTAACGGGCTGGAGCCCAGATTGCCAATCTGTACATCGCCAGAGGCAATCGCGGTGACCACTTCCGGGCCGCTGTTGAAACGGCGCCAGGCGATCTTTTCACCGATGGCCTGTTCATAGGCGCCGTCGGCCTGGGGCACTTTGCTCGGGTCGATGCCGGTTTGGTAGCCCACCGTCAGTTCATCGGCCTGGGCGACAAAAGTGATGCTGGTCAAGGCCAGGGCATAAAGGAAACGCAATGATGGTCTGGCCATGAGGGGCTGCCTTGTCGAAAGGGGAAGGTTCGTCAAAGCTAAGCGATCTAAAAAACCGCTTCAAAATACCCTTTAGGAATTAGCTTATGTGCCGATAACGGCAGCGGAGAAAAATTCGGATCATATTCCGTAATAATCTGAAAAATTACGAAATAAGTCTTTTTGGATTTATAGGATTGTCATTATCCTTCACCCCCACCGCTGGCGCATTAGACCAAAGTAGTGAAATGAATAGTTACGATTGACTAGACGGTCACCCTTTGGTGCTAATCGCCAATCGACGTCGAGCGGGACACAAAGATCCTGCCGTAAGCGACACACAAGAATTAGAACGTAGAGGAGCAAAACATGTACAAGTCCACCTTGGCACTTGCCGTGGCCGTTGGGGTTCTGGCCCAGCAGGCGGGTGCTGCCGGTTTCGTTGAAGACAGCAAGGCAAGCATCACTGCCCGCAACTTCTACATCAACACCGACAACCGTAGCGGCACCGCTGACCCATCCAAGACTGAAGAGTGGGGCCAAGGCTTCATTTTCAACTTCACCTCCGGTTACACCGAAGGTACCGTCGGCTTTGGTGTCGATGCCATCGGCCTGCTGGGCATCAAGCTCGACTCCGGTCGTGGCACTGCCTACAACAAAACCAACGGCAGCACTGGCGGTACTGTATTCCCGAGTGAAAGCAACGGCCGTGCTGTCGACGATTTCGGCAGCCTGGGCCTGACCGGCAAGGTCAAGTTCTCCAAGACTGAAGCACGCCTCGGTACGCTGATGCCGAAGCTGCCGGTCGTGACCTACAACGACGGTCGACTGCTGCCGCAAACCTTTGAAGGTGGTCAGGTCACTTCGAACGAAATCGAGAACCTGACCTTGATCGGCGGTAAGCTGGAGCACGCCAAAGGTCGTAACTCCACCAATAACGACTCGCTGTCGATTGCAGGTGCCAACAGCCGTACTGGTCAGCGCAGCAACGCCTTCTACTACGCCGGTGGCGACTACAAGGTCACCAAGGACCTGCTTGCCCAGTACTACTATGGCAACCTGGACGACTTCTACAAACAGCACTTCCTCGGCCTGACCCATAACTGGGCGCTGCCGGTCGGTAGCCTGAAGTCCGACCTGCGTTACTTCTACAGCGATTCCGATGGCAAGAACGCCAGCACTGAAGGCCGCCTGGCTGGCTATAAAGCTTCCGGATACCAGAACAACGGCGAAGTGGACAACCGCACCTGGAGTGCGATGTTCACCTATAGCCTGCAAGGTCATGCGCTGAGCGCTGGTTACCAGCGTGTCAACGGCACCAGTGACTTCCCGTTCCTGAACCAGGGTGACGGTGCTTCGGCCTACCTGATCACCGACCGTCAGATCGGCAAGTTCCAGCGTGCCGGCGAGCGCACCTGGCTTGCGCAGTATGCCTATGACTTCGCTGCGGTTGGCCTGCCGGGCCTGACCACCTCCGTGGTCTACCTCAAAGGTACCAATATCAATGCTCCGGGCAGCGACCGTTCCGAATGGGAGCGCGACTTCTCCCTCGGCTATGTTGTACCTGAAGGTACCTTCAAAGGCCTGGGCCTGGCCTGGAAGAACGCTTCGCTGCGTTCCGACGCAGTAAACCAGCGTGACCAGGACGAAAACCGTCTGATCCTCAGCTACACCCTGTCGATCCTGTAAGTCGGCAATCAGAGCCCGTCCCGCATTTGTGCCGGGCGGGCTTTCTTTTGCCTGTTTTTTGATATCCCTTTTTGATCTAAATAATTCGATATTTATTCTTTTTAATTTTACGAGTAAGCAGGCACAGTGAAGCCATAACGAACCCAGCCAAGGAGCCGCACCATGAGCCTCAGACTCGGCGATATCGCCCCCGACTTCGAACAGGATTCCAGCGCCGGCAAGATCCGCTTCCACGAATGGCTGGGCGACAGCTGGGGCGTGCTGTTCTCTCACCCGGCCGACTTCACCCCGGTGTGCACCACCGAGCTGGGTTTCACTGCCAAGCTCAAAGAGCAGTTCGCCGAGCGCGGGGTCAAGGCCATCGCCCTGTCGGTGGACCCGGTGGATTCGCACCACCGCTGGATCGAAGACATCAACGAAACCCAGAGCACTGTCGTCAACTTCCCGATCCTGGCCGATGCCGATCGCAAAGTCTCCGACCTCTACGACCTGATTCATCCCAATGCCAGCGATACCCTGACGGTGCGTTCCTTGTTCGTTATCGATCCGAACAAGAAGATCCGCCTGACCATCACCTATCCGGCCAGCACCGGGCGCAACTTCCACGAGATCTTGCGGGTGATCGATTCGCTGCAACTGACCGACAACCACAAGGTTGCCACCCCGGCCAACTGGCAGGATGGTGACGAGGTGGTGATCGTGCCGTCGCTCAAGGATGAAGACGAAATCAAGCGCCGCTTTCCCAAGGGTTACCGGGCGGTCAAGCCGTACCTGCGCCTGACCCCGCAACCCAATCGTTGATCTTTAGCCATAGCAGGGAACTCGGGCCGTTTTACGGCCCTTTTTTTATTCCCCCCAATACCTGTAGGAGCGGGCTTGCCCCGCGATGCTCTCATAGCTCTAAAAAGAATAAACAAATGAAAAAATATGATTTATCGATATATGCATCAAGCTGTTAAGGTCACTTCACTCCAGCGAGAACTCCAACTCGCGGCCCTCTAGAACACGATCAAGGATGCGTTCCAATGCTGGTTGTTTCTCTCGGTGGTAGTCCCAGTCTGCGTTCCCGCTCCGGTGTCCTGCTTGAGCGCAGCCGCCAGTGGCTGCAAGGCCAGGGCGTGGAAGTGGTGACTTTCCAGGTGCGGGATTTTCCGGCCGAAGACCTGCTCCATGCACGTTTCGACAGCCCCAAGGTGCAGCACTTCCTGCAATTGGTAGAACAGGCCGATGGCCTGGTGGTTGCTACCCCGGTGTACAAGGCCTCGTTCGCCGGTGCGCTGAAAACCCTGCTCGACTTGCTGCCCGAACGCGCCCTGAGCCACAAGGTGGTGCTGCCGATCGCTACCGGCGGCAGCATCGCCCATATGCTCGCCGTGGACTACGCGCTCAAGCCGGTGCTGTCGGCACTCAAGGCCCAGGAAACCCTGCAAGGGATCTTCGCCGACGACAGCCAGATCGCCTACGGCGAAGGCAGTGCCGCCGCACAACTGGCGCCGGCCCTGGAGCAGCGTCTGCTCGAATCCCTGGAACTGTTTCACAGCGCCCTGGCGCGTCGACCCAAACCGGTTGCGCCGGGCGTGTTGAATGAGCGTCTGCTCAGTGCTCGCTGGAGCATCTGAGGCGTATCACCCGCTACCTGTAGTTCCCACCTTACTCGCCCGCCAACGGGCAAGCAGGTGCAGCCTGAACCCCAACAGCAAAGGAGAGCGCTATGCGCACTGTCATTTTGCGTCGTGGTCTGGTCGCTCTGTTTGCTGCGGCTGTGTCCTTCGGCGCCATTACTCAAGCCCAGGCCGAAAGCCTGCGTATCGGTTACCAGAAGTACGGCACCCTGGTGCTGCTCAAGGCCAAGGGCACGCTGGAGAAGCGCCTTGCCGCTCAGGGCGTGCAGGTGCAATGGACTGAATTCCCCGGTGGCCCGCAACTGCTCGAAGGCCTGAACGTCGGCTCGATCGACTTCGGGGTGACCGGCGAGACGCCGCCGGTGTTCGCCCAGGCCGCTGGCGCCGACCTGCTGTATGTCGCCTACGAACCGCCAGCGCCGCACAGCGAAGCCATCCTGGTGCCCAAGGGCTCGGCAATCCAGTCGGTCAAGGAGCTCAAGGGCAAGAAAGTCGCGCTGAACAAAGGCTCCAACGTTCACTACCTGCTGGTCCGCGCCCTGGAAGACGCCGGCCTCAAGTACAGCGACATCCAGCCGGTATTCCTGCCGCCCGCCGATGCCCGCGCCGCCTTCGAGCGTGGCAGCGTCGATGCCTGGGTGATCTGGGACCCGTACCAGGCCGCTGCCGAGCAGCAGTTACAGGCACGCACCCTGCGTGACGGCGAGGGCATCGTCGACAACCATCAGTTCTACCTGGCGACCAAGCCCTACGCGCAGAAGCACCCTGAAGTGATCAGCGCCTTGGTCGATGAAGTGCGCGCAGTGGGCGAGTGGTCCAAGGCCAACCCGCAGGAAGTCACCGACCAGGTCGCGCCGCTGCTCGGCTTGCCCGCCGACATCACCCTGACCTCGGTCAAGCGCCAGGGCTACGGCGCCGCCTTCCTCACCCCGGAAGTGATCGCTGCCCAGCAGAAGATCGCCGACACCTTCAAGACGCTCAAGCTGATTCCCAAGCCGTTGAGCATCAAGGACGTGATCTGGACACCGCCGGCCAAGGTCGCCAGCGCCCCTTGACGATTTGCCCGCGCCGGGGCGCCGCCCCGGTCTGCGCCACCCCTAGGAGACAACTCCAATGAGCCTCAACGTATTCTGGTTTCTTCCAACCCATGGCGACGGCCATTACCTTGGCACCGCCGAAGGCGCGCGCGCCGTCGATCACGGCTACCTGCAGCAGATTGCCCAGGCGGCTGACCGCCTCGGCTTTGGCGGTGTGCTGATCCCCACCGGGCGTTCCTGCGAGGACTCCTGGCTGGTCGCCGCTTCGCTGATTCCGGTGACCCAGCGCCTGAAGTTCCTGGTAGCCCTGCGTCCGGGGATCATCTCGCCGACCGTGGCAGCGCGTCAGGCGGCGACCCTGGATCGTCTTTCCGGTGGTCGTGCCTTGTTCAACCTGGTCACCGGTGGCGATCCGGAGGAACTGTCCGGTGACGGCCTGTTCCTCAGCCACGAAGAGCGCTACCAGGCCTCGGTGGAGTTCACCCGCATCTGGCGCCGGGTGCTGGAAGGCGAAACCGTCGACTACGACGGCCAGCACATCCAGGTCAAAGGCGCCAAGCTGCTCTATCCGCCGATCCAGCAGCCGCGTCCGCCGCTGTACTTTGGTGGCTCTTCGGAAGCGGCCCAGGACCTGGCGGCCGAACAGGTCGAGCTGTACCTGACCTGGGGCGAGCCACCCGCCGCGGTTGCCGAGAAGATCGAGCAGGTGCGTGCCAAGGCCGCCAAGCAAGGCCGTAGCGTACGTTTCGGCATCCGCCTGCACGTGATCGTGCGTGAGACCAACGCCGAAGCCTGGCAGGCCGCCGAGCGCCTGATCTCGCACCTGGACGACGACACCATTGCCCGCGCCCAGGCCTCGCTGGCGCGCTTCGATTCGGTCGGCCAGCAACGCATGGCCGCGCTGCACGGCGGCAACCGCGACAACCTGGAAGTCAGCCCCAACCTCTGGGCCGGTGTCGGCCTGGTGCGCGGCGGTGCCGGTACGGCCCTGGTCGGCGATGGCCCGACCGTGGCCGAACGGGTCAAGGAATACGCGGCGCTGGGTATCGACACCTTTATCTTCTCCGGTTATCCACACCTGGAAGAGTCGTACCGGGTGGCCGAGCTGCTGTTCCCGCACCTGGACGTGGAGCGCCCGCAACTGCCGCAAAGCGGTGGCTACGTGAGCCCGTTCGGCGAGATGGTCGCCAACGACATCCTGCCCAAATCCTCGGCGCAGCGCTGAGGGCCCGGCCATGAGTCGTTCATCCACTCCCTGGCAGCAACGCCTGGCGCCCTGGGCGCTGCCGTTACTGTTGTTGGCGGTCTGGCAACTGGCAGTCAGCGTCGGCTGGCTGTCGACGCGGATTTTGCCGGCGCCAAGTGCGGTGTTGAGCGCTGGCGTCGAGCTGGTGCGCAGCGGCGAGATCTGGACCCACCTGGCAATCAGTGGCTGGCGGGCAGCCGTCGGCTTTCTGATTGGTGGCGCCATCGGCCTGGCGCTGGGCTTTATCACCGGCCTGTCGAAATGGGGCGAACGCCTGCTCGACAGTTCGGTGCAGATGATCCGTAACGTGCCGCACCTGGCGCTGATTCCGCTGGTGATCCTGTGGTTCGGCATCGATGAGTCGGCGAAGATTTTCCTGGTGGCCCTGGGCACCCTGTTCCCGATTTACCTGAATACCTACCACGGCATTCGCAACGTCGATCCGGCCCTGGTGGAAATGGCCCGCAGCTATGGCTTGTCCGGCTTCGAGCTGTTCCGCCAGGTGATCCTGCCGGGCGCCTTGCCGTCGATCCTGGTTGGCGTGCGCTTTGCCCTGGGCTTTATGTGGCTGACCTTGATCGTTGCCGAAACCATCTCGGCCAACGCCGGTATCGGCTACCTGGCCATGAATGCCCGCGAGTTCCTGCAGACCGATGTGGTGGTACTGGCCATCGTCCTCTATGCCGTGCTCGGCAAGCTTGCCGATCTGGCCGCACGCGGTCTTGAGCGGGTCTGGCTGCGCTGGCATCCGGCCTATCAACCGAGCAGGGGAGAGGGCGCATGACCATCCTCAAGGAAACGCCACCACGACTGCTGCGCGGGATTCCGCTGGCGGCGCAGAACCTGCAGAAGACCTTCGGCCAGCGCCAGGTGCTGCGTGACATCGACCTGCATATTCCGGCCGGGCAGTTCGTCGCCATTGTCGGGCGCAGCGGCTGCGGCAAGAGCACCTTGCTGCGCTTGCTCGCCGGGCTCGACCAGCCCAGTGGCGGCGAGCTGTTGGCCGGTTCCGCGCCGCTGCGCGAAGCCCAGGAAGACACCCGCCTGATGTTCCAGGAAGCGCGCTTGCTGCCGTGGAAGAAGGTCATCGACAACGTTGGCCTGGGCCTGTCGGGCAACTGGCGGCCGCGAGCCCTTGAAGCGCTGGAGGCGGTCGGCCTGGCCGAGCGCGCCCATGAATGGCCGGCGGCGTTGTCGGGCGGCCAGAAGCAGCGTGTGGCCCTGGCCCGCGCCCTGATCCACCAGCCACGCCTGTTGCTGCTCGACGAGCCATTGGGCGCGCTGGATGCGCTGACTCGTATCGAAATGCAGCAGTTGATCGAACGGCTGTGGCGCCAGCATGGCTTTACCGTGTTGCTGGTTACCCACGACGTCAGTGAAGCGGTGGCGGTTGCCGACCGGGTGATCCTCATCGAAGACGGCGAAGTGGGCCTGGACCTGACGGTCGAGCTGCCTCGCCCGCGGGTGCGCGGGTCACACCGCCTGGCCGCACTGGAAACCGAAGTACTCAACCGGGTTCTGTCGATTCCGGGCACACCGCCCGAGCCGGAACCTGTCGCACCTTTGCCGACGCAATTGCGTTGGGCTCTCTGACCTGTAAGGAACCAAGCAGATGACTATCAAAGCGATCAACGTACGCAACCAGTTCAAAGGCACCGTCAAGGAAATCCTCGAAGGCCCGGTGTTGTCGGAAATCGATGTGCAAACGGCCTCGGGTATCGTCACTTCGGTGATCACCACCCGCTCGGTGCGCGAGCTGGAGCTGACCATTGGCAGTGAGGTGATTGCCTTTGTGAAGTCGACTGAAGTGTCGATTGCCAAGCTCTGACTACCAGGGCAAGGCTTTGCCTTGCATCGCTGGCAAGCCAGCTCCCACAAGGTTCGGTGTATACAGTCCCTGTGGGAGCTGGCTTGCCAGCGATGAGGCCATCAGCGTTTAGGCAGAAACGGCGGCAAATACAGCCCCAGATACGCATCAAACACCCGCATCCCTTCCTCGGCCATGCGCGGCGTGATCTGCCCGTGCAACTGCACCGAACGGGCATACACCCGATCGCCCAGTTCCATGGCCAGCGCAAACACATCCACGTCCTGCGGCAACACCGGCAACTGGAAATGCTCGGCGAACAAGGTATGCATCAGGTCGCCCAGCTCGATGTCGTGCTGGCGGTCAGCCTGGGTCACTTCGCTCAGACCATGCTGGGCCAGGATCAGCTGGCGCGCCGCGGCATCTTCGTTGTAGATCACCAGCATGCGTTGCTCAACCAGGCGCGACAGGTCGTGCCAGGTGTTCAACGCCGCTGCATCAATGGGCGCTTCAAGGCAGGCGCGAAAGGCGCTGTGCACGTCGGCGGTGAGCGCTTCAAGCAGGGCCGGGACACTGGCGAAGAAGTGATACACCGACGACGGCGGAATCTGCGCGCGCTCGGCCACGCTGTAGATCGACAGGCTGGCCACCCCTTCGCTGGCCAGCAGCGTGCGCGCCGCCTCGAGGATCGAATCGATCCTCGCCTGGCTGCGGGCCCGGGGTTTGCGCGGGGTAGCAGTGCGGGTCATGTCAGTTGCTGATCGCCAGGATGCTCGCCTGGTAAGCGCTGACGAACAGGTCGAAGTCGGCCTTGTCCTCTTCGCGCTCGAGCTTTGCCTGGGCTTCCAGGGACTCGTGCGCTGCCGTTTCGAAGCGTTGCTGCTGCTCGATCGGCAGGGCCTGGGCGCGGAAGAACTCTGCATGGGCCTGGCTTTGCCGCAAGGCGAAGCGGCTGAAGCTTTCCTTGTGCTCGGTCATGCTCGCCAGCACCTGCGCCGATGGCGTCAGGGAAGGGTCGCTGACCTTGGCTTTCTGCGCGTGCAGGGCCTTGGCGTGTTCGTCGCTGCCGTGGCTGCGGTCGAGCAGTTCGGCCAGGGGCGCAATGCGTTCGAGCAGTTCAGCGGCCCACTGCTTGAGCTCGACCGGCTGACCGTCACGCTGCAACTCCAGGCCCGGACGGCGACCTTCCTTGACCACGCTAAGGAAGTTGCCGGTGCAGTTGCCGCACTCCAGGTTGCCCAGCAGCGGGCTTTCTTCCAGGGCGCAGAACAACAGGAAGGCGTCGAGGAAACGCGCTTCGGGCAAGTCGATACCGGTTGGCAGGAACGGATTGATGTCCAGGCAGCGCACTTCGACGTACTGGATGCCACGGGCCATCAGCGCCTGGATCGGCCGCTCGCCGCTGTAGGTGACGCGCTTGGGGCGGATATTGGAGTAGTACTCGTTTTCGATCTGCAGGATGTTGGTGTTCAACTGAACCCACTCGCCATCCTTGTGCGTACCGATCTCGACATAGGGCGCGTAAGGCGTGGCTACCGCTTTGCGCAGGCTGTCGGTGTAGCTGGCGAGATTGTTGTAGCAGGGCGTCAGGCCGGACTGGGCGTTGCTCTGGTAACCCAGGTCGCTCATGCGCAGGCTGGTGGCGTAGGGCAGGTACAGGGTGTCGGCGTCGAACTGTTCGAGCTGGTGCGGGCGGCCACGCAAAAAGCCCGCATCCAGGGCCGGCGAGGCGCCGAACAGGTACATCAGCAGCCAGCTGTAGCGGCGGAAGTTGCGGATCAGGGCGATGTAGGCCGACGACTGATAGTCGCGATTATCTTCCGTGCCGTGTTCGGCAGCGCGCAGCAGCGGCCAGAGTTTTTCTGGCAGCGAGAAATTGTAGTGAATCCCGGCGATGCACTGCATGGTGCGGCCGTAACGCAGGGCCAGGCCCTTGCGGTAGACGTACTTGAGCTGACCGATGTTGGAGGTGCCATACCAGGCGATCGGAATGTCTTCCTCGGCCGGCAGCGGGCAAGGCATCGACGGGCTCCAGAGGAACTCGTTGCCAAGCTTGGTGTAGGCGAAGCGGTGGATGTTTTCCAGGCTTTCGAGGGTCTGCGCCGGGTCGGCCAGGGCTGGGGTGATGAACTCCAGCAGCGACTCCGAATAGTCCGTGGTGATCTGCTCGTGGGTCAGCGCCGCGCCGAGGGCTTCGGGGTGCGGAGTCTGGGCCAGACGACCTTCCTCGGTCACACGCAGGCATTCACGCTCGATGCCGTGCAGGCACTGCTTGAGCAGGGAGAGGTTGTCGCCTTGGCCGAGCAGGCTCAGGCGGCGGTTGAGAAGTTCGCTCAAGATGGATTCCTTCACGCGTCAGTCGCCCCAATATGGGGGTGGAGATGACGGTCTACAAGGGTGGACAGAGGAACTGGCGTTGTCGCCTGGTTGTGGCCGGCTTTCGGCAGCGCCTGCGCTCTGCCGAAAGTACCGCAGTTTGGCCATTTGCGGCTAGAGGACGACGAATGTCCCCTGCGCTTTTGCCACCAGTTTGTCGCCCTGAAGTACATCGGCGTCGACCACCAGCGTGCGCCGCCCGGCATGCAGCACCCGGGCAACGCACAGCACTTCACCTTCGCTGACCGCGCGCAGGTAGTTGATCTTGCATTCCAGGGTCACGCTCTGCTGGTCGAAACCATGGGAACTGGAACAGGCCAGGCCCATGGTGGTGTCGACCAGGCTGAAGATCGCCCCGCCATGCAGCTTGCCGCCCCGGTTGCGCAGGTGCGGCTCCAGGGCCATGACCACCTCTGCAACACCGTTTTCCAGGCGTTGCAGACGGCAGCCGAGCAACTGGCTGAAGGCGCTGAAGACGACGTCGTCGGGAGCCGTCATCACTTCTTCTTCAGCTGCTTGGCGTTGGCGAACAGCGAGGCCATGGCGTTGTTGGCCGGTGCCGGGGTTTCCTTGGCACGGGCTGGAGCGCTTTGCTGGCGCGGGGCCGAGCCCGGGCGGCTGCCACGGGCGCCGTCGATCTTCTCGCCCGGGGTGTCGCTCATGCGCATCGACAGGCCGACGCGTTTGCGCGGGATGTCGATTTCCATGACCTTGACCTTGACCACGTCGCCGGCCTTGACCGCTTCACGCGGGTCCTTGATGAACTTCTCCGACAGGGCCGAGATGTGCACCAGGCCATCCTGGTGCACGCCGATGTCGACGAAGGCACCGAAGTTGGTGACGTTGGTCACCACACCTTCGAGGATCATCCCCAACTGCAGGTCCTTGAGGTCTTCGACGCCTTCCTGGAACTCGGCGGTCTTGAACTCGGGGCGTGGGTCGCGGCCGGGTTTGTCCAGCTCCTGGAGGATGTCGGTGACGGTCGGCAGGCCGAAGGTTTCATCGGTGAATTTCTTCGGCTCCAGACGCTTGAGGAAACCGCTGTCGCCAATCAGCGAACGGATGTCGCGGTCGGTTTCAGCGGCAATGCGCTGTACCAGCGGGTAGGCTTCCGGGTGCACTGCGGAGGCGTCCAGCGGGTTGTCGCCGTTCATTACGCGCAGGAAGCCTGCGGCCTGCTCGAAGGTTTTCTCGCCCAGGCGGCTGACTTTCTTCAGTGCTGCGCGGGTCTTGAAGGCGCCGTTGGCATCGCGGTGAGCGACGATGTTCTGCGCCAGGGTGCTGTTGAGGCCGGAGATACGGGCGAGCAGGGCGACCGAGGCGGTGTTGACGTCAACGCCGACGGCGTTCACGCAGTCCTCGACCACAGCATCCAGGCCACGGGCCAGTTTCAGCTGCGAAACGTCATGCTGGTATTGGCCGACACCAATGGATTTCGGGTCGATTTTCACCAGTTCGGCCAGCGGGTCCTGCAGGCGCCGGGCAATGGACACGGCGCCGCGGATCGATACGTCGAGGTCCGGGAACTCCCTGGCCGCCAGTTCCGAGGCCGAATACACCGAAGCACCGGCTTCGGAGACCATGATCTTGGTCATCTTCAACGCCGGGTGTTTTTTGATCAGTTCGGCGGCGAGCTTGTCGGTTTCGCGGCTGGCGGTACCGTTACCGATGGCGATCAGTTCCACCGAGTGCTTGGCGCACAGCGCGGCGAGCACGGCGATGGTCTGGTCCCACTGGTTTTTCGGCACGTGCGGGTAGACGGTGGCGGTGTCCAGCAGCTTGCCGGTGGCATCGACCACGGCGACCTTGCAACCGGTACGCAGGCCCGGGTCCAGGCCCAGGGTGGCACGCGGGCCGGCCGGGGCGGCCAGCAGCAGGTCGTGCAGGTTGTGGGCGAAGACGTTGATCGCCTCGCCTTCGGCGTTGTCGCGCAGCTCGCCGAACAGGTCGGTTTCAAGGTGGCTGTAGAGCTTGACCTTCCAGGTCCAGCGCACCACTTCGGCCAGCCACTTGTCGGCAGGACGGTTCTGGTTTTGCAGGCCGAAACGCTCGGCGATCATCATTTCGCAGGGGTGCAGGGTGCCCGGCAGCTCTTCGCCGACTTTCAGCGAAGCAGCCAGCACGCCTTCGTTACGGCCCCGGAAAATCGCCAGGGCGCGGTGCGACGGCACGCTCTTGAGCACTTCGTCGTGCTCGAAGTAATCGCGAAACTTCGCCCCTTCCTCTTCCTTGCCGGCCACCAGGCGAGCACTGAGCACCGCTTCCTGCTTGAGGAAGCTGCGCAGCTTGTCGAGCAGGCTGGCGTCTTCGGCGAAGCGCTCCATGAGGATGTACTTGGCGCCTTCGAGGGCGGCTTTGACATCGGCCACGCCTTTTTCGGCGTCGACAAAACGCGCGGCTTCGGTTTCAGGGCTCAGTTGCGGGTCGTTCAGCAGGCCATCGGCCAGCTCGCCCAGGCCGGCTTCCAGGGCGATCTGACCCTTGGTGCGGCGCTTTTGCTTGTACGGCAGGTACAGGTCTTCGAGGCGGGTCTTGGTATCGGCCAGTTTGATTTCGCGGGCCAGCTCCGGGGTCAGCTTGCCTTGCTCTTCGATGCTGGCAAGGATGCTGACACGCCGGTCGTCCAGCTCGCGCAGGTAGCGCAGGCGCTCTTCCAGGTGGCGCAGCTGGGTGTCATCCAGGCTACCGGTGACTTCTTTCCGGTAACGGGCGATAAAAGGTACGGTCGAACCTTCATCAAGTAGAGCCACGGCCGCTTCGACCTGTTGTGGGCGGACACCGAGTTCCTCGGCGATGCGGCTGTTGATGCTGTCCATAAAACCACCTGACAAATTGTGAATACAAAGGCCGCGGGCGGGCGCTGTAGAGCGCTTGTGGTCAATGCGGCGCTGGCTGAAAGCGGCGCATTATACCCAGCGCGTCCGGCTTGCGGTGATAGCAGCAGGCCAGTTGTCGGCCCGGCAATACTGGCACCCGGGGAAAAATCTGCTAACAATGCACACGGCACGGCCATTGATGGCTAAGCCATAATGCGTGCCGAGATTAGAGGAGCTACCCATGAGCAGCACTGCACAAACCGCCGAAGGCGACAAAATTCTCATCGTCGACGATGACCCGGGCCTGAGCAGCCTGCTGGAACGTTTCTTCACCAGCAAGGGTTATCGTGCCCGTGCAGTACCCAATACCGAACAGATGGACCGCCTGCTGGCCCGCGAAGTTTTCAACCTGGTGGTGCTCGACCTGATGCTGCCTGGCGAAGACGGCCTGACTGCCTGCCGCCGCCTGCGCGCCGCGAACAACCAGATCCCGATCATCATGCTCACCGCCAAGGGCGACGAGCTGAGCCGCATCAAGGGCCTGGAGCTGGGTGCCGACGACTACCTGGCCAAGCCTTTCAACCCCGACGAGTTGATGGCCCGGGTCAAGGCCGTGCTGCGCCGTCAGGCACCGGCGGTACCGGGCGCACCGGGCAGCGAGGACGAAACCGTTACCTTCGGCGACTACGAGCTGTCGCTGGCCACCCGCGAACTCAAGCGCGGTGAAGAAGTGCACATGCTCACCACCGGCGAGTTCGCCGTACTCAAGGCGCTGGTGATGCACGCCCGCGAGCCGCTGACCCGCGACAAGCTGATGAACCTGGCCCGTGGTCGCGAGTGGGACGCCCTTGAGCGCTCCATCGACGTGCAGATCTCGCGCCTGCGGCGGATGATCGAACCCGACCCGTCCAAGCCGCGTTATATCCAGACCGTCTGGGGCGTTGGTTATGTGTTTGTGCCGGATGGTAATGCCACCAAGTGATGTTTCGTTTGCAGGAGTAGCTCACCGCCAGCAGGGCAGACCTTCGGGGTTGCCCTGTTTTTGCCTGTGCAGCGCTTTGCAAAGCCTGCGAGCCCCGCTCGTTCCCGCATAGTGTGTAGCCGTTGTCGATGAAAACGCCCCTGTGGTTCCCGCAAAGCTTCTTCGCCCGCACCCTCTGGCTGGTGCTGATCGTCGTGCTGTTCTCCAAGGCCCTGACCCTGGTGTACCTGCTGATGAACGAGGACGTGCTGGTTGATCGGCAGTACAGCCACGGCGTGGCCTTGACCCTGCGCGCCTACTGGGCTGCCGACGAGTCTGACCGCGACAAGATCGCCGAGGCGGCGGGGCTGATTCGCGTGGTTGGCTCCGGCGTTCCCGAGGGTGAACAGCACTGGCCGTACAGCGAGATCTACCAGCGCCAGATGCAGGCCGAGCTGGGCGCCGATACCGAAGTTCGCCTGCGCGTGCATGCACCACCGGCCTTGTGGGTACGGGCTCCGAGCCTGGGCGATGGCTGGCTGAAGGTGCCGCTGTATCCGCACCCGCTGCGTGGGCAGAAGATCTGGAGCGTGTTGGGCTGGTTCCTGGCCATCGGCTTGTTGTCCACCGCGTCGGCGTGGATCTTCGTGCGCCAGCTCAACCAGCCGCTCAAGCGCCTGGTGTTCGCTGCCCGGCAGCTGGGCCAGGGGCGCAGCGTACGGCTGCCGATCAGCGACACGCCGAGCGAAATGACCGAGGTATACCGCGCGTTCAACCAGATGGCCGAGGATGTCGAACAGGCCGGCCGCGAGCGCGAGTTGATGCTGGCCGGGGTTTCCCATGACCTGCGCACACCGCTGACGCGCTTGCGTCTGTCGTTGTCGTTGCTGGCCAACGAAAGTGACCTGACCGACGACATGGTCCGCGATATCGAAGACATGGACGCAATTCTCGACCAGTTCCTGGCGTTCATTCGCGATGGCCGCGACGAGCCGGTCGAAGAGGTCGATTTCAGTGAGCTGGTGCGTGAAGTGGTGGCGCCGTTCAACCAGCCGGAAGAACAGGTACGCCTGTGCCTGGAGCCGATCCCTCCGTTCCCGCTGCGCCGGGTGTCGCTAAAGCGCCTGCTCAACAACCTGATTGGCAACGCCCTGTATCACGCCGGCAAGGGTGTGGAAGTGGCGGCCTATGTATCGGGTGAGAGTGGTGCGCCTTACGTGGTGCTGAGCGTGCTGGACCGTGGTGCCGGGATCGACCCGGGCGAGCTGGAGGGTATCTTCAACCCGTTCATTCGCGGTGACCGTGCCCGCAGCGGCAAGGGCACCGGGCTGGGCCTGGCGATCGTCAAGCGGATCGCCGCCCAGCACGGCGGCAACGTGCAGTTGCGCAACCGTTCAGGCGGCGGCCTGGAGGCGCGGGTGCGGTTGCCGTTAGGGCTGATGCTGCCCCGCGACGCGGTCTAGCCTTTGCCTTTGGTGCGGGTCAGGTTCGGCCCGCCATTCTTCTCCAGGTGTTCGATGATCATCCCGGCAACGTTCTTGCCGGTGGTGACTTCAATGCCTTCCAGGCCTGGTGAGGAGTTCACCTCCATCACCAGCGGACCGTGATTGGAACGCAGGATATCCACCCCGGCCACGCTCAGGCCCATGACCTTGGCCGCGCGGATGGCGGTCATGCGCTCTTCCGGGGTGATCTTGATCAGGCTGGCGCTGCCGCCGCGGTGCAGGTTGGAGCGAAACTCACCAGGCTTGGCCTGGCGCTTCATCGAGGCGATGACCTTGTCACCGACCACGAAGCAGCGGATGTCGGCGCCTCCGGCTTCCTTGATGTATTCCTGGACCATGATGTTCTGCTTCAGCCCCATGAAGGCTTCGATCACCGACTCGGCGGCCTTGGTGGTTTCGCACAGCACGACGCCGATGCCCTGGGTGCCTTCGAGTACCTTGATCACCAGCGGGGCGCCGTTGACCATCTGGATCAGGTCGGGGATATCGTCCGGCGAGTGGGCAAAGCCAGTGACCGGCAGGCCGATCCCCCGACGCGACAATAGCTGCAGCGAACGCAGCTTGTCCCGCGAGCGGGCAATGGCCACCGATTCGTTGAGCGGGAACACCCCCATCATTTCGAACTGGCGCAGCACTGCGCAGCCGTAGAAGGTCACCGAAGCGCCGATCCGTGGGATCACCGCGTCGAAGTTTTCCAGCGGCTTGCCGCGGTAGTGAATCTGCGGCTTGTGGCTGGCGATGTTCATATAGGCGCGCAGGGTGTCGATCACAACCACCTCATGGCCTCGTTCGGTACCGGCTTCGACCAGGCGACGAGTGGAATACAGACGCGGGTTTCGCGACAGCACGGCGATCTTCATGCAACACCTGTGGAGGGAGTGATAGTGGCCGGGAATGCCGGCTTGTCCTGAACGTACTTGAGCCCCGGATTGACCACCAACTGGCCATGGATCAGGGCTTTGGAACCGAGCAACAGGCGATAGCGCATGGCCTTGCGGCAAGCCAGGGTGAATTCCACTTCCCACACCCGGTCACCCAGCGCCAACGGCGTGCGGATCACGTAGCGGGTCTGGGCCTGGCCGTTGGAGCTCTTGATGGTCTTCATCGTCACCAGCGGCGCTTCGCAGCGCCGGTGGCGCAGTTGTACCACCGAGCCCAGGTGGGCGTTGAAACGCACCCACTGCTCGCCATCGCGCTCGAAGGGTTCGACTTCGGTGGCGTGCAGGCTCGAGGTGCTGGCGCCGGTGTCGATCTTGGCCCGCAGGCCGGCCAGGCCGAGGTCCGGCAGGGCCACCCACTCGCGCAGGCCGATCACGGTCAAATGGTCAAATGTCTTCAAAATGCTCAACCAGCGTAATAAGTCGTCAGGCACCAAAACGGATGTGAGCGACAGGTCGGTGAACTGTAAGCACGCCGCGTGTTTTTTGCATCCGCCAGATACGGTAGTACAGTTCCCTTTACGAAAATAAGTGGGGAAATGTCATGGCACAAAAGCAGGAAGAGGATGACAAGGTCCGCCTGGACAAATGGCTATGGGCAGCGCGTTTCTACAAGACCCGGGCGCTGGCCAAGGCGGCCATTGAAAGCGGCAAGGTGCATTGCCGGGGCGAACGGTGCAAGCCGGGCAAAGAGCCGCGGATGGGCGATGAGTTCGTGCTGCGCACCGGCTTTGACGAGCGTACGGTAGTGGTCAAGGCGTTGTCGGTGGTGCGTCGTGGCGCGCCGGAAGCTCAGGCGCTGTATGAAGAGACCGAGCAGAGCATTGCTCGCCGCGAACAAGCCGCTGCCCTGCGCAAGGCCGGCGCTCTGGGTGTCAGCACTGATGGCCGGCCCACCAAGAAACAGCGGCGCCAGCTGCATCAGTTGCATGACAGCGCAGGTTAAGCGCGCGGGTTGATCACGTGCAGGCGCCCGAGCAGCGGCAGCCGCACCAGCCACTCGAACAATGGCGCGCTCAGGCGCATCAGGGTGGCGCTGGCTTTGGCGGCAAATGGGGTATAGCAGCTCCAGCCCAGGGCCAGCACTGCCATCAGCACGCCGCCGATGTAGTCGTCCTGGCCCCAGTGCGCGCCGGCTACCAGGCGTGGCAACATGAACAGCAGCGCCAGGGCCCAGACCAGTATTTGCTGCAGCAGCTTGCGGCTGAACAGGCTCATGAACATCGCCCAGATCAGCAGCACCGAGGCATGGTCACCGGGGAAGCTCTGGCTGGAGCGGTCCTTGAGCTCCCATCTGGCTTCCAGATGCGGGTAGAAGTCGCTCAGGTGGATGGCGTCGCTGAACACCATCGACGGGCTGTTGTGCTGCCAGCCCATGGCGTTCATCCATTTCGAGAACAACGCGCGGATCACCAGCAGCAAGACCAGGGTGGCGAAGAAACCAAAGAAGGCCTGGCGCACCTGGCCCGCCTTGAACACCCAGTCGCCGCGGACCAGCAGGCTGAGCAGGATCAGGCCGACGACGATATCGAACGGACGCAGGCTGCCAACGGTCCAGATGTAACGCCAGGTGCTATTGTCGGCAAGTGGCCGATTGAGCAGGTGAAACAGCCATTCGTCGAAAGTCAGGCAGAGGATCTGGCCAAAGGGCCATAACCAGAAACACAGTAGGGCAACGGGCAAAACCGTGCAGAGAATCAAAGGACCCCAAGCCCACCTTGCTTGGAACAGTGAAGAATTGTCCATAAACTACCTCTTTGCTGCGAACCACGAGTGCACCATTCTGGTGCTCTAGGTCGGGCTTTATAGGCCCTTGAAATTATTTTGTCATCATTCAGAAAGCCAGAACCCATGTCCGATTTGCCAGATACCGACTACACACAACGCTTCATCTTCGACGACCGCGATGTGCGCGGTGAAATGGTCGGGCTGGAGCGCAGCTACGCCGAAGTGCTGGCCAAGCATCCTTACCCGCAGCCTGTCGCCCAACTGCTCGGCGAGCTGATGGCGGCTGCCGCGCTGCTGGTGGGTACGCTGAAGTTCGATGGTCTGCTGATCCTTCAGGCACAGTCGAGCGGGCCGGTGCCCCTGCTGGCCATCGAGTGCACCAGCGAGCACGAAATTCGCGGCCTGGCACGCTATGCGGCCGAGCAGATCGAGGATGATGCAACCCTTGCCGACCTGATGCCTGGCGGGCATCTGGTCCTGACCATCATTCCGGTCAACGGTCAGCGCTACCAGGGCACGGTGGAGCTGGACGGCAAAGACCTGTCGGAGTGTTTCACCAACTATTTCGTCATGTCCCAGCAGATCAACACCTGCATCTCGCTGGCCGCCGACGGCATTCGAGCCCGTGGCCTGCTGGTGCAGCAGCTGCCTGCTGACCGCCAGAAGGACATCGAGGAGCGTGAGGAAAGCTGGAACCATGTGAAAGCGCTGGCCAATACGGTGAAAGCCGAGGAACTGCTGGGTCTGGACAACGAAACCGTGCTGCATCGCCTGTATCACGAGGATGCCGTGCGCCTGTTCGATGTCCAGCCGCTGCATTTCCGCTGCAGCTGCTCGCGTGAGCGCTCCGGTAATGCATTGGTCAGCCTTGGCAAACATGACGCGCTGGAGCTGATTAACGAACATGGCGGCAAGATCGAAGTCGATTGCCAGTTCTGCAATCAGCGCTATCAATTCGATGCCGCCGATATCGAGCAATTGTTCGCCGGTGGCGGTGTAGACACGCCGTCAGATACTCGTCACTAAAACGTTTCATCACAGGTAAATCTCCTGTCTAACGCCGGAAACACGCCGTTCTGACAGGAGGGCCCTACTTTTTTTGGGCGTTTCTGGCATAATCCGGCCACTTTTTTCGCTGTAGTAGTTTGGAAAGATCTACTACAAAACGTTTGGAGCACTCGGCCGCAGGCCGGATGGGGAATCTCATGACGCAAGCCAACAACACCGTCTACACCGACCTGAGCGTCGATGAGCTGGTCAAAGAAGCGCTGAACCGCGGTGAAGGCGAGCTGGCCGACACTGGCGCGCTGGTCGTGAAAACCGGTCACCGCACCGGTCGTTCGCCAGTGGATCGTTTCATCGTCGAAGAGCCGTCCACTCAGGACGCCATCGCCTGGGGCCCGATCAACCGCAAGTTCCCGGCCGACAAGTTCGATGCCCTGTGGGACCGCGTCGAGGCGTTCAACAACGCCCAGGAACACTTCGTTTCCTACGTTCACGTAGGTGCAGCCGCCGATCACTACCTGCCGGTCAAGATGACCACCCAGACCGCCTGGCAGAACCTGTTCGGCCGTTGCCTGTTCATCAACCCGCAGCAGTACAACCCTGCTGGCCGTGATGAGTGGCAAGTGCTCAATGTTGCCAACTTCGAGTGCGTGCCTGAGCGTGACGGCACCAACTCCGATGGTTGCGTGATCCTCAACTTCGCCCAGAAGAAAGTGCTGATCGCCGGTATGCGTTACGCCGGTGAAATGAAGAAAGCCATGTTCTCGGTGCAGAACTTCCTGCTGCCGGCTGCCGACGTGCTGCCAATGCACTGCGCCGCCAACATCGGCGAAGAGGGCGACGTGACCCTGTTCTTCGGTCTGTCGGGTACCGGCAAGACCACCCTGTCGGCTGACGAAAGCCGTTACCTGATCGGCGACGACGAGCACGGTTGGGGCGAAGGCGTTGTCTTCAACATCGAAGGCGGCTGCTACGCCAAGTGCATCGACCTGTCCGAGAAGAACGAGCCGGTCATCTGGAAAGCCATCAAGCACGGCGCGGTACTGGAGAACGTCGTCATCGACGACGCCAAGCACGCCGACTACGCCGATGTCAGCCTGACTCAGAACAGCCGCGCCGCCTACCCGCTGGAGCACGTTGCCAAGCGTTCCGAGAAAAACCTCGGTGGCGAGCCTAACGCGGTCATCTTCCTGACCTGCGACCTGACCGGCGTGCTGCCGCCAGTGTCGATCCTCAACGAAGAACAAGCGGCCTATCACTTCCTGTCCGGCTACACCGCACTGGTGGGCTCGACCGAAATGGGTTCGGGCAGCGGCATCAAGTCGACCTTCTCCACCTGCTTCGGCGCACCGTTCTTCCCGCGTCCGGCTGGCGAGTACGCTGAACTGCTGATCAAGCGTATCCGCGGCTTCGGCTCCAAGGTCTACCTGGTCAACACCGGCTGGACCGGCGGTGGCTACGGCGTTGGCAAGCGCTTCAACATTCCGACCACCCGCGCGGTGATCGCAGCGATCCAGAGCGGCGCCCTGATCGGCACCGAAACCGAACACCTGGACATCATCAACGTCGACGTGCCGCTGGCCGTGCCGGGCGTTGAAACCAACCTGCTCAACCCACGCAACACCTGGGCTGACAAGGCTGCTTACGATGAAGCTGCAAAAGCCCTGGCTGGCCTGTTCATCGAAAACTTCAAGAAGTTCGAAGTTTCCGACGCCATCAAGGCTGCTGGCCCACAGCTGTAAGCTGAAGCCCGCGTAAACAAAAAACCGCCCTCATGGGCGGTTTTTTGCTTTCCGGTCCAACGAATCTCTTGTGGGAGGGGGCTTGCCCGAATGATGATCAATGGGTGCTTGATCGCGGGGCAAGCCCGCTCCTACAGTTATGAGCCATCCAATACTCAGGCCCACCATGTCCGAACTCCCTCAGCGCCAAGCCTATCCCCACCTGCACCCGATCCTCAGCCGCTGGCAGGACAGCGACCTCAATGGCCATATAGCCGGTGCCACGGTTTACGCCTACTTCGACACGGCGATCCAGGCGTACCTGCTGCAACAGGCCGGGCTGGACCTGCAGGAAGGCGAGGTCGCCGGCTTCGTGGTCAGCTCGGCGGCGGACTTCTTCGCCTTGCCGGCCTTCCCCGACACCCTTGAGGTCGGCCTGCGGGTGGCGCGCCTGGCAGGCAGTTCGGTGGAGTACCAGTTGGCGTTGTTTCGGGTCGAGGACGGGCAACCCTGCGCGGCCGGCAAAGTGGTACAGGTGTTCGTCGAGCGCAGCTCAGGCCGGCCGGCGCAGTTACCGGCCACGCTGCTGGCGGCGCTGGAGCGCTTGCAAGGCTGAGGCCACTCAATCGTTGAGGCGGATGATCCCTTCGCGTACGGCGAACAGCACCAGGCCCGGTACGTCGTGAATCTGCAGGCGGTGCATGATTTGCGAGCGATGCGCCTCGATGGTCTTCACGCTCAGGCCGAGGCCGTCGGCAATCGAGCGGGTCGATTCACCGCGGGCGATCAGCCGCAGGATTTCCAGCTGGCGTGCGGTGAGCTGCATCGTGGTGCTGCCGCTGGGGCGCTTGCGGCTGTGTTTCACCGCCTGGCCAATGACCATCGGCAGCACCGCTGAGGACAGGTACTGGCCGCCGTTCTTCAGGGCCTGCAAGGCCTGCTCCAGCTCCAGTACGGTGGCGCTCTTGAGCAGGAAACCATGGGCACCCAATTGCAGGCAGCGCATGACGAAGTCCAGCTCCGAGCGCGACGAAAGCATCAGCACGTGGCTGGACGGCACGCGCAGGAACAGCTCGCGCAGAATCTGCTCGCTGTCGAGGGTGTCGGCGGTCATGTCCAGCAGGATGATGTCGGGCTTGAGTTTCTCGGCCAGGGCGACAGCGGTCATGCCATCGCCTGCGTCACCGACTACGGCGTATTGTTTTTTTTGTTCGAGCAGCGCTCGCAGGCCCGCTCGAAAGAGCGGCGAGTCATCGGCAAGTAGTATTCGGCAAAGCATGGGTTCGAGCCTGTTTCGCAAAAGAAGAGGGGCGGCAGGTTTGCTCGGTCCGGATGAGCGCTGCCGCGTGGTGGCGCGATCAGTATCGGGGCCTGCCGCAGGTCCCGGCAGCGCAGGCCATCATAGGCGTTCGAACACCGAGGGCAGGATCGGCCGCAAGGGCAGGTCAAGCCCATGGATGCTCTCGCTATGCCCGATCAGCAGCAGGCCGCCCGGGCGCAGGCAGGCCAGCAGGCGATGAACCACGCGCTGCTTCTCATCCTGACTGAAATAGGCCAGCAGATTGCGCAGAAAAATCACATCGAACAGCCCCAGGTCGCCAGCCAGAGGCTGGATCAGGTTGATCTGGCGAAACGTCAAGCGCTCCCGCAAGGACGCAGCCATGCGCATGCGCCCGGCCATCTCGCCGACGCCACACAGGCAGTAACGTTGCAACCAGCCTTCAGGAAAATAACGGGCCTGGGTAACCTCGTAGATGCCTTCGGCTGCCTGCTGTAGCAGGTTGGGGCTGACGTCGCTGGCCAGAACGCTCCAGTCATCGTTTGCGGCGTGTTCGCTGGCCACCATGGCCAAGCTGTAGGCTTCTTCGCCAGAGGCGCAGGCCGCGCTCCAGAGCCTTAGCGGCCGCGGTATGTCGCGCAGCCACTGGGCGAGGAATTCGAAATGGCGATGTTCGCGGAAGAAGTAGCTGTCGCGGGCGATCAACAGGTCTAGCACCCGCTGCTGTTCCTGCTGCTGATCAGGCTGTTCGATCAACTGCAGGTACTGCTCGAAGGCGCTCAGTTGCAGATGCCGCAGGCGCTTTCCCAGGCGCGCAGCCACGGCGGCCCGGCGGTCGGCGGCGAGGAACACGCCAGTGCGCTGGCTGACCAGGGTGCGAAAGCGCAGGAACTGGGCTTCGCTCAGCAACGGAGGGCGGCTGCTGGCAGGCATCTCACTCCCCTCGTGCAATGGGCAATCGGGCCGTCTTTGCGTGATAGATGCGCATTCCCTGCGTCCATTGGCTGATTGGGAACGGCCGATGATAGCTACTGGCTATATTCGCCAGAATCGGGGTTGCCCCTAGGTCGCGGGTGAGTAGCAAGGAGGAGGGAATGTAGAACCTGCCTGGAGTGGCCGGAGGATTGGCCTGCAGGGCTTGATCGGTAACGCGCGGGGTATTGTAGCGATCCCTGCCCGTGAGGGCAGGGTCTAGGAGTTTGGCTTAAGCCCGAAAGGGCTTAGCGGTGACGCCAGTGCTTTTTGTGCTTGCGGTGGCCGTAGTGGTGGCCACGGTCGTAATAACGACGGTCATCGTAGCCGCGGCGGTAGCGGCGGTCATCGCGGTCGTCTTCATCGGCCTTGTTGCCCATGTAGTTACCCAGTGCGCCACCGGCGCCACCACCTGCGGCCGCACCGATGTAGCTGCCAGTGGTACCGCCCATGCTGCGGCCGACCACGTTACCGCCGGCTGCGCCCAGGGCACCACCGATTGCGGCTTCACCACGCTGGCGCTTGTCGGCACCAACCGCACTGCCGGCCGCGCCGCCCAGGCCGGCACCGATTGCACCGCCAGTGCTGCCGCCGATGGATTGACCGACCACTGAGCCGAGTACCCCACCCAATGCGCCGCCAATACCGGCTTCGGTGGTGCCACCTGCCGAGGCAACGCCGCTGAGCAGGCCGAGAGACAACAACAGAATCGAGGAGTACTTCATCAAGAAAGCCTCATAGGGATGACGAGGCGATCCTGAGGCTGGAGAGGGGGGCTGGCAAACGAAATCCGACGAGTAACACGAGTTGTACACAATTTTCTAAGTTACTGTTTTCACTGTGAAACTTTATCGTTTTTCGCTTGTCTGAGTTTACTTGGAACGAGGCCCCGACAGTGATGTCAGGGCCTTTTTTGTGCCTGTCTGCCGCCGATTCTGTCAGAGGATCCGGGCGTTGTCGCTAGCAGGCTGCAGCTGGATCGCAACGAACTTCGAGGTTGGCGTGTGGCTGCCGTCGCCAACGCTTTCCAGTGGCACCAGCGGGTTCACTTCCGGGTAGTAGGCGGCCGCCTGGCCGGCCGGGATATCAAAGGCCAGCAGGGTGAAGCCCTTGACCCGCCGTTCGCGGCCATCACTCCACAACGAGACGATATCGGCCTTGTCACCGGGGTGGAAACCCAGGCGGAGGATGTCGGCTTCATTGGCGAACAGCACGTTGCGCTGGCCCTTGACCCCACGGTAGCGATCATCCAGGCCGTAGATGGTGGTGTTGTACTGATCGTGGGAGCGCATCGACTGCATGATCAGGTCCGGCACCTGGCCGCTGGCGCGCACGCGCTCGTGCAGCAGGTCGTCCGGCAGGGCATTGGCCTTGAAGTTGGCCCGGCCGCTGGCGGTTTTCCATTGACGTTGGCCGGCGCTATTGCCCAGGTAGAAGCCGCCTGGATGCTCCAGACGCTGGTTGAATTTGTCAAAGCCGGGGATGGTCTGGTCGATCAGGTCGCGGATCCGCGCGTAGTCGGCGATCAGCCAGTTCCAGTCCACCGGCTTGGCGCCGAGGGTGGCATTGGCAATCCCGGCGATTACCGCAGGCTCCGAGCGCATTTGCCGTGACAGCGGTTGCAGCTGGCCATTGGAGGCGTGGACCATGCTGAACGAATCTTCCACCGTCACTGCTTGCGGGCCTTCGCCCTGCAGGTCGATATCGGTGCGCCCCAGGCACGGCAGAATCAGCGCCTGCTTGCCATGCAGCAGGTGGCTGCGGTTGAGCTTGGTACTGATCTGCACGGTCAGCTCGCAGTTGCGCAGGGCCTGGGCGGTGCGTTCGGTGTCCGGCGTGGCCTGGGCGAAATTACCACCCAGGGCGATGAACACCTTGGCCTGGCCGTCGGCCATGGCACGGATCGCCTCGACCGTGTTGTGGCCATTGTGCCGTGGCACCTTGAAGCCGAAGCGGCGCTCCAGGGCGTCGAGCAGGGCCACCGGTGGCCGCTCGTTGATGCCCATGGTGCGGTCGCCCTGCACGTTGCTGTGGCCACGCACCGGGCACAGGCCGGCGCCGGGGACGCCGAGGTTGCCGCGCAGCAGCATCAGGTTGGCGATTTCCTGGATGGTCGCGACCGAATGGCGATGCTGGGTGATACCCATGGCCCAGCACATGATGACCTTTTTCGCCTTGCAGTACATGCGTGCGGCGTGCTCGATCTCGGCCAGGGTCAGGCCTGATTGCGCGGTGACCTGCTCCCATGAGGTGGCATCGACGGCTGCCAGGTAAGCCAGTACGTCCTGGGTATGCTGGTTGAGGAAGTCATGATCGAAGATCGCCGGGGCATTGCTGGCCTGGGCTTCACGCTCCCACTGCAAGAGGAACTTGGCCATGCCGCGCAGTACCGCCATGTCGCCACCCAGGGCCGGGCGAAAGTAGGCGGTGTTGGTCGGGCGGTCGCCGTTGGTGAGCATCTCCAGCGGGTGCTGCGGGTGCTGGAAACGTTCCAGGCCGCGCTCCTTGAGCGGGTTGACGCATACCACCTGGGCGCCGCGCTTGACCGCTTCACGCAGCGGCTCGAGCATGCGCGGATGGTTGGTGCCGGGGTTCTGGCCCCAGACGAAGATCGCGTCGGCATGCTCGAAGTCGTCGAAAGTTACCGTGCCCTTGCCAACCCCGACACTCTGCCCAAGGGCCACGCCACTGGCCTCGTGGCACATGTTCGAGCAGTCCGGAAAGTTGTTGGTGCCATAGGCACGCACGAACAGCTGGTACAGGTACGCCGCTTCATTGCTGGCCCGGCCGGAGGTGTAGAACTCGGCCTGGTCCGGGCTTTCGAGCTGGTGCAGGTGCTCGGCGATGAGGGCGAAGGCACCGTCCCAGTCGATCGGTTTGTAGCGGTCGGTATTGGCGTCGTAGACCATCGGCTCGGTCAGCCGGCCCTGGTATTCGAGCCAGTAGTCGCTCTGGGCCAGCAGCGATGTGACGCTGTGGCGGGCGAAGAACGCGGCATCCACCCGGCGCTTGGTCGCCTCCCAGTTCACCGCCTTGGCGCCGTTCTCGCAGAACTTGACCATGCCGCTTTCCGGCGAGTCGCCCCAGGCGCAGCCCGGACAGTCGAAACCGCCGTTCTGGTTGGTCTTGAGCAGTGCGCGGATGTTCTTCAGGGCGTTGTCGCTGCCGATCCAGGCCTGGGCCACGCTGCGCAGCGCGCCCCAGCCGCCAGCGGCACCGCTGTAGGGTTTGTAGCGAGGCACGGGCTTCTGATCGGCTTGGTGATGCAGGCTCACGTTCTGTTCTCCCGCACGGGGCTGAACACCCGTGGCGCGCTGTGTTTGGGCAGGTGAATAAGATTGAGGTTGTGCCGCCGCGCCCACTGCAGGGCCAGGCCGGTGGGTGAGGACAGGCTGACCAGGGTCTGGATGCCGGCGCGCAAAACCTTCTGGATCAGTTCCAGGCTGCAGCGGCTGGTAACGATAGCCAAGCCACCGTCGAGGCTGATGTGCTGGCGCACCAGGGCACCGATCAACTTGTCGAGGGCGTTGTGCCGGCCGATATCTTCACGGCCCAGCAGGATCTCGCCCTGATTGTTCATGAACAGCGCCGCATGCACCGCGCCGCAATGCTGGCCCAGGGGCTGGAAAGCATCCATGCGCTGGCGCAGGCCTTCAAGCCAGCGCGCTGGCGGCAGCGGCGCGCCGGGCAGCACGGCTAGGTCGGGCAGTGCCTGCTCCACCGCTTCTACACCGCACAGGCCACAGCCGCTGGTACCGGCCAGTTGCCGGCGCTGGGTCTTGAGGTTCCAGAAGGCGCGGTTGGCGATCTCGACGTCGGCATGCACGGCCGAACCCTTGCTGGTGAACTTGACGTCGTAGATCTCGTTGGCCGAGGCAATGATGCCGCTGCCGATGCTGAAGCCGACGATAAAGTCTTCCAGGTCAGTGGGGCTGACCAGCATCACCGCCTGGCTGATGCCGTTATAGGCGATCGCCAGGGCGACTTCTTCGGCCAGTGCGGTGTGCGCCTGGCTGTCGTCGGTAAGGTGGCAGTAGTCGTAGGTGTTGCTGGCCGCGGGCGCAGTCACAAGCGGGGTGGACGCCGCACAGGCCGGGGGTTTAGTGCTCATCAGCAGAGGTACCGGCGGCTGTTCAGCTTTAAGCCTAGGCTTGCGCTCGGGTATCGTCTAATCGCTAATGCTGATGCTTTGATAGACGGCGTCGATCAAGCCTCGCCTTGCAGCGCTTGATATTCCGCCAGGCACACCTCGGCCAGGGCCGAGCGTGGCGCCGTGCGGCGCATGATCAGGCCCAGTGGCGCCAGGGTGCAGGCCTGTTCGATCGGTTGCAGGCGCAGCCGTTCGGTGAGCACTTCCAGGCCTGCCGCCAACGGCATGATGGCGCAGCATAGCCCGCCGCTGACGGCCTGGGCCAACTGATGGACGGCATCGGTCTGCAGCAACAACTGTGGTGTCAGGCCGCGGCTGTGGAAATTGTGGTCGATCGACTGGCGAAAATGCATGCCGGCGGTGAGCAGCCCCAGCGGCAGTTCGGTCAGCTGTTGCCAGCTTAGGGGCTGGGCCTCGAAGCGAAAATGATCTGGATCATATAAAAGCCCCATGCGCGTCTCGCCCAACGGCAGCGACTGGAAGCGTTCATGGTCGAGACGATCGAGGTACGACACGCCCAGGTCCAGCTGGTTGCTGGTCAGCTGTTCGAGGATCTGCTCGGAGCTCAGGGCGCTGAGTTCGAAGCGCAGTTCCGGGTGCTGCTGGTGCATGCGCCGCAGCAGCGGCAGCGGATCGAAGCTCGACAGTGGCACCACGCCCAGGCGCAAGGTGCCGACCAGATGACCACGGCAGGCGGCCGCTTCGGCATTCAGGCCGTCGTAGGCGGCGATCACTGAGCGGGCCCAGGCCAGTACCCGTTCGCCCTGGGCGGTAAAACCCTCGAAGCGCTGGCCACGGTTGACCAAGGCCAGGTCCAGCTCCTGCTCCAGGTTGCGCAGGCGCATCGACAGGGTCGGCTGGGTGACGTGGCAGCGGGCGGCGGCCTGGCCGAAGTGGCGGGTTTCATCCAGGGCGATGAGGAATTTGAGTTGTTTGATGTCCATCGTCGCTCCACGGCGCAAAGCAGGCGAAGCATTCTAACCTGTCCTAGACTCCAGGCTCCGAGATTCATCACCAAGGAGAGCGGTATGAGCATTTTCAGTTTCGTCAAAGAAGCAGGCGAGAAACTTATCGACCTGTTGACCCCGGGTAATGCCAATGCCAGCGAGCAGTTGAAGGAGCATGTGGCGAAGGTCGGCCTGGGTAATCCGAACGTTCAGGCCACAGTCGAAGGCGACAAGGTGATCCTGACTGGCGAAGTCAGCAGCCAGGAAGAGAAAGAGAAGATCCTCCTGGCGGTCGGCAACATTGCCGGTGTTGCGTCGGTGGATGATCAGATCACTGTCACCGGCCCGGTTGTTGCTGCGGCCCGTTTTGTCGTGGTGAAGAAGGGCGACACCCTCAGCGCCATTTCGCTGGCCGTGTACGGCAATGCCAACCAGTACAACAAGATTTTCGAAGCCAACAAGCCGCTGCTCAGCCACCCGGACAAGATCTACCCGGGCCAGACCCTGCGCATCCCCGAGTAATCACAACCCTTCGAGCAACGCCCGGTAGTCCTCTACCGCGGCGAATTCTTCGGTATCCCGTGGCCCTTTGCGGCTGTCCGGCTGGCGCACCGCAAGCAGGTGCGTCACGCCGAAGTCGCGGGCGCTGCGCAGGATCGACAGGGTGTCGTCGATAAACAGGCTGCGTTGCGGGCTGAAGCCGATATCGGCCTGCAGGGCGCTCCAGAACTGCGGGTTCTCCTTGGGGTAGCCGTAGTCGTGGGAGCTGATCAGGCGCTCGAAATACGGCGCCAGCTCCACCCGTTCCAGCTTCAACGACAGCGAGTCGCGATGGGCGTTGGTGATCAGGATCACCCGCTTGCCGGCCTGTTTGATCGCTTGCAGGAAAGTGTCGGCATCCGGGCGCAAGGCAATCAGGTGGGCGGTTTCCAGCTTCAGCTCGCGCACCGAAAGGTTCAGCTCGCGGCTCCAGAAGTCCAGGCAGTACCAGTTCAGCGAACCTGCGTGCTGCTCGAACAGCGGCTGCAACTCGAGCTCGGCCATGGCCCGGCTGATGCCGTGCAGATCGGCGTAGCGCTGTGGCAGTTGCTCGAGCCAGAAATGGTTGTCGAAGTGCAGGTCGAGCAGGGTGCCGTCCATGTCCAGCAGGACGGTATCGATGGTGGACCAGGCTAAAACGGGCATATGAAATTCTCGAGCAGTCAGGAGGCAGCGGCCGGGCAAGCCACGGTATAGTAACCCGTTCACGCCAAGGAGCCGCCCCATGCGCCAGAAACCCACCGTCCTCTCTCGCGAGATCGTCGCCAGCAGCCGCCTGTTCCGCGTCGAAGCCGTGCAATTGCGCTTTGCCAACGGCGCCGAGCGCACCTACGAACGCCTGGTCGGGCGCGGCAACGGTTATGGCGCGGTGATGATCGTGGCGATGCTCGATGCCGAGCATGCGGTGCTGGTTGAAGAATACTGCGGCGGCACCGACGAGTATGAACTGTCGCTGCCCAAGGGCCTTATCGAGCCGGGTGAAGACGTGCTGGCGGCGGCTGACCGGGAACTCAAGGAAGAAGCAGGTTTCGGCGCCCGTCAGCTGGAGCACCTGACCGAGCTGTCGCTGTCGCCAGGCTACATGAGCCAGAAGATCCAGGTGGTACTGGCCAGCGACCTCTACGAGGAGCGCCTGGAAGGCGACGAACCGGAGCCGATGCGCGTGGACAAGATCAACCTGCGCGAGCTTTCGGCCCTGGCCCAGCATCCACAGTTCTCCGAAGGCCGGGCCTTGGCGGCGTTGTACCTGGTGCGAGACCTGCTGAGCCAGCGTGGGGTGTTCCCGCTATGAACAACATTGCCCTGATGCAGCAGGTGGTGGAACTGGCTCGCCAGGCGGGCAAGGCCATCCTGCCGTTCTGGCGCGCCGATGTGGCGGTGACGGCCAAGGCCGATGAGTCGCCGGTCACCGCCGCCGACCTGGCGGCCCATGAGGTGATTGCCGAAGGCTTGCGCGCGCTGGCCCCGGAGATCCCGGTGCTATCGGAAGAAGACTGCGATATCCCCCTGAGCGAACGGCAAGGCTGGCAGCGCTGGTGGTTGGTCGATCCACTGGATGGCACCAAGGAATTTATCGCCGGCACTGAAGAATTTACCGTCAACATCGCCCTGGTCGAGCAGGGTCAGGTGGTGTTTGGCGTGGTGGCGATTCCCACCAATGGCCGCTGCTATTTCGGCGGCAAAGGCCTTGGTGCATGGCTCGCCGAAGCGGGTGGGGTGGCCAAGGCCATCAGCGTGCGCACTGCGCCTCCTGCAGGTGAGCGCTTTACCGTGGTCGCCAGCCGCCGACATTCCAGCCCGCAACAGGAAGCCTTGCTGGCCGGGCTGAGCCAGGCAGTGGGTGAGCTGGAACTGGCCAACATCGGCAGCTCGCTGAAGTTCTGCCTGCTGGCCGAGGGCGCGGCGGATTGTTACCCGCGCCTGGCACCCACTTCGCAGTGGGATACCGCTGCAGCCCAGGGCGTGCTGGAAGGCGCCGGCGGTGAAGTGCTCGGCCTTGATGGCCAGGCCTTCGTCTACCCGCCGCGCGAATCCTTGCTCAACCCGTTCTTCCTGGCCTTGCCGGCTGCCGCGCCATGGCGCGACAAGCTGTTGCAGCAAGCCTTAGCGGTGTAGCACGTACTGGCCGCTGAACTGCACGGCAGCCTCGCTGCTGCCGGCATTACTGACCTGGGTGTGCAGGTTCAGACGCGCTCGGCCACGGCGTTGATAGGTGGCAATGAAACGCTCCCAGACTTTCTCTTCCGGTGCCGCGCAGGTGGCGATGGCCGCGCCGGTGACCGGTAACGGATAGCTGATCTGGCCTTCCTGGATGACGATATGCCCGTCATCAATCCCCGCTTCACGCAACCTCAGGTGCAACCAGCCCCAACCGACCAGCACTGCAGCGCAGTACAGGCTGCCGCCGAACATGGTGCTCTTGTGGTTGACGTTGGCCTCCAGCGGTAATTGCAGGCGCAGGCAATGCTGCTGCCAGTCGAGTACCTGCAGGCCCATCTGCCGGGTCAGCGGGATGTCGCTGTGCAGTAACGATTCGAGGTAGTGGCTATCCGTGCTCATGAACGGTTGTCCTCCAGGTCATCGCTGTTGTGGTTGCTGTCGGCGAAGCTCAGGCCGTGTTTGCGCAGCTTGTCGTGCAGGGTTTTGCGCGGGATGCCGAGGGCTTCGGCCAGGCTGCGCAACGAGCTGTGCGAGCGCGCCAGTTCGGCGGCGATCAGCGAGCGTTCGAACTGCTCGACCTGTTCGCTGAGGTTACCGCTACCGATGCTTGCCACGGCCTCGTCGGTCGTGGGCGGTACATCACCGTCCAGGGCCAGTTCCAGGCCGAGGGCGAAGCGTTCGGCGGCGTTCTGCAGCTCGCGTACGTTGCCCGGCCATTCATGGCGTAGCAGCAGTGCCCGTTGCGCCGGTTGCAGCGGATGCATCGGCAGGCCATGGCGTTCGCTGGCGGCATCGGCGAAGTGCTGGAACAGTACGAGGATGTCTTCGCCGCGCTCGCGCAGCGGCGGGATGCGCAACGGCGCGACGTTCAGGCGGTAATACAGGTCGGCGCGAAAGCGCCCCTGGTCAGCGGCCTGGCGCAGGTCCTCCTTGGTCGCGGCGATGATGCGGATATCCAGCGGGATCAGCTGGTTGCCGCCCAGGCGCTCGACCACCCGCTCCTGCAGCAGGCGCAGCAGCTTGACCTGTACATCCAGGCTCATGCTTTCGATTTCATCGAGGAACAGTGTGCCGCCATTGGCGAATTCGAACTTGCCGATGCGGCGCTTCTGCGCACCGGTGAATGCGCCGGGTTCGTGGCCAAACAGCTCGCTTTCGACCACCGACTCGGCCAGGGCGCCGGCGTTGATCGCCACGAACGGGCCGTCACGACGGCTCGACAGGTCGTGCAGGGCGCGAGCCACCACCTCTTTGCCGGCACCGGTTTCGCCGAGGATCAGCACGTCAGCGCGGGTGCCGGCCAATGCGCCGATCTGCTCGCGCAGTCGCAGCATCGGTGCCGAGTGGCCGACCAGGCGCGTGCTCAGCTCCTGGCGATCGCTCAGGGCCAGGCGCAGGCTGCGGTTGTCCAGCACCAGGCGGCGCAGGGCCAGGGCACGGCGCACACTGTCGAGCAGGGCATCGCTGGCGAAGGGTTTTTCCAGAAAATCATAGGCCCCGGCGCGCATCGCCTGCACCGCCAGGGGCACGTCACCATGGCCGGTGATCAGCAGCACCGGCAGTTCCGGGTCCTGGGCGTGCAACTGCTGCAGCAGCTCAAGACCGTCGATCCCGGGCATGCGGATATCGCTGACCACCACCCCGGGCCAGTCTCGCTCGATGCGCCCGGCCAGGCCCTGGGCATCGCTCAGGGGCAGGATTTTCAGGCCGGCGAGGTCGAGGGTCTGGCTCAGCGCCTGGCGCAGGTGCGGGTCGTCGTCGACCAGGATTACCTGCGTGCGGCTGTCGATGAGCGGCTCGGTCGTCATGCCGATGGGTCCTCTGAAGTGGGTAATGTGGCGCCGGGCTTGGCGATGCGCAGCTGCAGGGTGAGCAGGGCGCCGCCTTCAGGGTGGTTGCCCAGCAGCAGCTCGCCGCCCAGTGCACGCATCAAGGTATCGCAGATCGCCAGGCCCAGGCCAAGGCCCTGGGTGCGCGTCTTGGTGGTGAAGAACGGCTCGCGGGCGCGGGCCAGGGCCTGGCTGGTAAAGCCCGGCCCGTTGTCGCGTATGTACAGGTAGACGTTGCCATCACGCTGTTCGGCACTGAGCCAGAGTTTGCGTGGGTTGGCTTTTTCGGTCAGCGCGTCGAGGGCGTTGGCCAGCAGGTTGCCGAGCACCTGGCGCAGGCGGGTTTCACCGGCCTGGACCCACAAAGTGGCTTCCGGCAGGTCGCGCACCAGCTCCACGGCCATCGCCCGCCGGCGCTTGGCCAGTAGCGCCAGGGCATCGTCCAGTGCCGGCTGCAGGGCAACGCTCTCCGGGGCATGGCGGTCGCGGCGGGCGAAGGCGCGCAGGTGGGCGATGATCGACGCCATGCGCCCGGTCAGCTCGCTGATCAGCTTGAGGTTGCTGCGGGCATCGTCGGTGCGTTGGTGATCGAGCAGGATCTCGGCGTTCTCGGCATAGCTGCGGATCGCCGCCAGCGGCTGGTTGAGCTCGTGGCTGATGCTTGCCGACATGGTGCCTAACACCGACAGCTTGCCAGCCTGCACCAGTTCGTCCTGGGCGCGCACCAGTTCCTGCTGGGCCTGTTCGCGTTCCAGTACTTCGTTCTTCAGGCGGCTGTTGAGGCCTTCAAGGTCGGCGGTGCGCTCGATCACGCGTTTTTCCAGCTCCTGGCGGCCGTGGGCTTCAAAGTCGATGCGGTCCATGTAGTGGCGGCGCCGCTGCATGATCAAGCCGAGCAGCAGCATCACTACCAGCAAGGTAGCGCCACCGATCGCCACCACAGTACGCACCGAGCGGTCGATCAGGGTACGCGGGGCCAGAATGCTGACCTGCCAGCCGGTCTCCTCGATGGTCTGGGTCTGGGTCAGCCAGGCTTTGGGCTCAAGGTTCAACGGCTTGGGCGACTGGGTCGGGTAGGGCTGGATGGCGACGATGGCTTCGCGTTCGGCGTCGCTCAGGGGCCGGGTGGCGCGGAAACGCCAGTCGGGGCGCGAAGTGAGGATCACTACGCCGTTGTGGTCAGTCAGCAACAGTTGCTCGGGGGTCTTGCCCCAGAGGGTTTCGGTATGGTCGAGGTCGACCTTGACCACCAGCGCGCCAATAACCCGGTCGCGGTCACGCACGGCCGCGGCAAAGAAGTAGCCGCGCTTGGCCGAGGTGGTGCCCTGGCCGAAGAAGCGCCCCAGGCGCCCGGCGATGGCTTCACTGAAGTACGGACGGAAGGCGAAGTTGCGGCCGACGAAACTGTCGTGTTTATCCCAGTTGGAGGCGGCCAGGGTGTTGCCGTTGGCGTCCATCAGGTACATGACTTCGGCGCCGGTCTGGGTGGCGATGTCCTTGAGCAAGCGGTTGGCGTTGGTCAGGGTTTCCAGGCGCAGCGGGTCGGCCAGTACCGCGCGCAAGGCTGGCAGGTCGCCGAGGATCTGCGGCAGGGTTTCATAGCGGTGCAGGGTGCCGAGCAGGTTGGCCACATAGAGATCGAGGGTCTGGCGGTTCTGCCCGGCCAGCTCGTCCTGGTAGTAGCGCTCGGCGAGGTGTTGCAGTGGCCACAGCAATGGCGCCAGGCACACTGCAAGTATGGCCAGGCTGCGCCAGCGAGGGCGGCGGGGTACGGGTGGAGTTATGTTCATCGCAACTGCGCCAGAATGATCTGGCGCATTATGCGCTACTTCAGGCAGTCGATCAGCGCCTGCTGCCAATGCGGCTGGCTGACCTGCCACTGGCGTTGCAGGCGACTGCAATCGAGGCGCGAGTTCAACGGGCGGCGGGCCGGGGTCGGGTAGTCGCTGGAGGAGATTGGCAACAGCTCGGCACAAGGCAGGCCCCGGGCCTTGAGTTGCTCACCAATGGCCTGGGCAAAGCCGAACCAGGAGGTTTCACCCTGGGCGGTCAGGTGATAGGTGCCCCAGGCACCGGCCTGGCCAGCCTGCCAGCGTTCGATCAGGGCACGGGTGCTCTGGGCGATGGTACCGGCCCAGGTCGGCGCGCCGATCTGGTCGGCAACGATGCGCAACTCTGGCTTTTCCTGCAGCAGGCGCTGCATGGTCAGCAGAAAGTTGCGCCCGTGGCGCGAATACACCCAGCTGGTACGCAGGATCAGATGCTGGCCACCCACTGCAGTAATCGCCTGCTCGCCGGCCAGCTTGCTGCGCCCGTAGACGCCGAGCGGATTGGGCTCGTCGTCTTCGGTGTAGGGGCTGGACTTGCTGCCGTCGAACACGTAGTCGGTGGAGTAGTGGATCAGCGGGATCCCCAGCTTCGCGGCTTCCTCGGCAAAGACGCCGGGGGCCCGGGCGTTGATCGCGAAGGCCAGCTCCGGCTCGCTTTCGGCCTGATCGACGGCAGTGTGGGCCGCGGCGTTGATGATCAGATCGGGCTTGAGCGACTGTACCCGCTCACGAATGCCTTCCGGGTTGGCGAGGTCGAGCTGGTCACGACCCAGCACATGCAGCTGGGCCAGATCGCCCAGGCGCTGTTGCAGCTCCAGGGAAACCTGGCCGTGCTGGCCGCTGATGAGGATGTTCGGCGCACGTAAGGTCATGGCAACAGGTCTGCATCCTTCAGGCGGCTACCGTTCTGATCCTTGGCCGATAACTGCGGCGCCTCGTTCAGTTGCCAATCAATCGCCAGGTCCGGGTCATCCCAGCGGATGCAACGTTCCGCCGCTGGATTGTAGTAATCGGTGGTCTTGTAGAGGAACTCGGCGGTGTCGCTGAGCACGACAAAACCGTGAGCGAAGCCTTCGGGGACCCAGAGTTGGCGGTGATTGTCGGCGGACAGTCGGGTAGATATCCATTGGCCGAAGGTAGGCGAACTTCGGCGGATATCGACCGCAACATCCAGCACTTCACCGCGGGTCACTCTGACCAACTTCCCCTGGACGTTCTCCAGTTGATAGTGCAGGCCGCGTAACACGCCCTTCTGCGAGCAGGAATGATTGTCTTGTACGAACTGGCTGGTAGTCCCGGTCAGTTCCTGGAAGCTTCGGGCATTGAAGCTCTCGTAGAAAAAACCACGGCTATCGCCAAAAACCTTGGGTTCAATGATCAGTACGCCCGGCAAGCGGGTAGGAATCACGTTCATGGCTGTTCTTCGGCCAAAGAGTAGAGGTACCGACCATAGCCGGTCTTGCCAAGCGCCTGGGCACGCTCGAGCAGGCGGTCGCGATTGATCCATTGCTTCTGATAGGCGATCTCCTCCAGGCAAGCCACTTTCAGGCCCTGCCGGTGCTCGATGGTCTGCACATACTGCGACGCTTCCAGCAGGCTATCGTGGGTGCCGGTATCGAGCCAGGCGAAGCCGCGGCCAAAACGCTCCACGCGCAGGTCGCCACGCTTGAGGTAGGCGTTGGTGACATCAGTGATTTCCAGCTCGCCGCGGGCAGACGGTTTGACACCCTTGGCAATTTCGATCACGTCGTTGTCATAGAAGTACAAGCCGGTGACCGCGTAGTTGGACCTGGGGTTGCTCGGCTTTTCTTCAATCGACAAGGCGCGGCCCTGGTCATCGAAATCGACCACCCCGAAACGTTCCGGATCCTTGACCCAGTAGCCGAAGACTGTGGCCCCCGAGGCGCGGTCGATTGCCCGCAGCAACTGTTCGCTGAAACCCTGGCCGTGAAAGATGTTGTCGCCCAGGATCAGGCACACCGAATCATCGCCGATGAACTCCTCGCCAATCAGGAAGGCTTGTGCCAGGCCATCGGGCGAGGGCTGCTCGGCATAGGAAAGTCGGATGCCGAACTGGCTGCCGTCGCCGAACAGCTGGCGATACTGGGGCAGGTCCTGAGGTGTGGAGATCAACAGGATGTCGCGAATTCCGGCGAGCATCAGCACTGAGATCGGGTAATAGATCATCGGTTTGTCGTAGATGGGCAGCAGCTGTTTGGATACCCCGAGGGTAATGGGGTGCAGGCGAGTGCCGGAGCCGCCTGCCAGGACAATACCTTTGGTCATGCAATAAGATCCTTGAAATCACTGGCGCCCAGGCGTTGGCCTTGATAGCTGCCATCTTGAACGTGCTGGCACCACTCCAGATTCTCCAGGTACCACTGCACCGTCTTGCGCAGCCCGGTCTCGAAGGTCTCTTCGGGAACCCAGCCCAGCTCACGCTCGATCTTGCTGGCGTCGATCGCATAACGCTGATCATGGCCAGGACGATCCTGCACGAACGTGATCAGGTCGGCGTAGCGGGCAACGCCAGCCGGATGTTGTGGCGCCAGTTCTTCGAGCAGCGCGCAGATACCCTGGACCACGTCGATGTTCTTCTGCTCGTTGTGACCGCCGATGTTATAAGTGTCGCCGACCTTGCCTTCAGTCGCGACTTTGACAAGTGCGCGGGCATGGTCCTCGACGAACAGCCAGTCACGTACCTGTAAGCCGTTGCCATACACAGGCAGTGGCTTGCCGGCGAGGGCGTTGAGAATCACCAGCGGTATCAGTTTTTCCGGGAAGTGGAAGGGACCGTAATTGTTGGAGCAGTTGGTGAGCAGTACCGGCAGGCCGTAGGTGCGATGCCAGGCACGGACCAGATGGTCAGAGGCAGCCTTGCTCGCGGAGTAGGGCGAGCTGGGTGCGTACGGGGTGGCTTCGCTGAACAGGTCATCGACGCCGTGCAGGTCGCCATATACCTCATCGGTGGAAATGTGATGGAAGCGAAAGGCCGCCCGTTCAATGGCTGGCAAGCCGGACCAGTAGGCGCGGGTCGCCTCCAGCAAGGCATAAGTGCCGACAATATTGGTGTGAATGAACTGTGCCGGGCCATCGATCGAACGGTCGACATGGGACTCGGCAGCCAGGTGCATGATCACCTGGGGCTCGAAGCGTTGCAGCACAGCGCCGACGGTAGCCTGGTCGGCGATGTCGGCCTGGACGAACTCGTAACGCGTATCCGTGGCAATGCTGACCAGCGATTCCAGATTGCCGGCGTATGTCAACTTGTCCAGGTTGAGCACTTCGTGCTCGGTGGACTCGATCAGATGCCGGATAAGTGCTGATCCGATGAAACCGGCGCCGCCGGTGATGAGAATGCGCATATTGCAAGGCCTCTGGGGCAAGCAGATGTCAGTGTGGAAAAAGCGGCCAGCAAGGCCGCAGTCTATCTCGTCAGCCAATGGCTCGGGTCAGGGCGTCGATAACGTGATCCTGTTGGGAAGCAGTCATGCCGACCCATAATGGCAGTCGAAGCAGCCGCTCCGATTGATGGTCGGTTACTGCCATACTGCCGCTCACTCGGCCGTAACGTTGCCCTGCAGGAGAGGAATGTAAAGGGACATAATGAAACACGGAGCTGATGTTTTCGCCCTTCAATGCTGCCAGGACCGCTTGGCGATCAATACCCGGAGCAAGTAATACGTAATACATGTGCGCATTGTGCTGGCATTCCTCGGGAATGATCGGTCGGCGAATCAGCCCTTTGGCCTCAAGCGGTTGTAACGCCGCATGATAACGACCCCACGTGTCCAGTCGTTGACGGGTAATGGGCTCCGCTTCTTCCAGTTGGGCCCAGAGAAAGGCGGCGATCAATTCACCCGGAAGAAAAGATGAACCCACTTCCTGCCAAGTATATTTATCAACCTCTCCTCGGAAAAAGCGGCTGCGATCAGTGCCTTTTTCCCTGATGATCTCGGCCCGTAGGGCCAGCACCGAATCATTGACCAGCAGCGCGCCACCTTCGCCGGAGATGACGTTTTTCGTCTCGTGGAAACTGAATGCTCCCAAGTCGCCAATACTCCCCAGCGCGCGACCTTTATAAAAGGCCATAACACCTTGTGCAGCATCTTCTACCACCGGCAGACCGTGTTTTCGGGCAATCGCCATGATGCTGTCCATCTCACAGGCGACACCGGCATAGTGTACCGGTACGATTGCTTTGGTTCGTGCTGTGATGGCGGCCTCAACCAGTCGTTCGTCAATATTGAGTGTGTCTTCACGAATGTCGACGAACACTGGCACGCCACCTCGAAGTACGAAGGCATTGGCCGTCGAGACGAAGGTGTAGGAAGGCATGATGATCTCATCACCTGGCTCAATGTTCAGCAGCAGGGCAGCCATTTCCAGAGCAGCAGTGCAAGAGTGGGTGAGTAATGCTTTGTTACAGGTGGTTCTCTCTTCAATCCAGTGATGGCAACGCTTGGTGAAAGGTCCATCACCTGCGAGCGAACCGTTGAAGTGCGCTTCGGCAATGTAATACAGCTCTTTGCCTGTCATGTGCGGCCAGTTGAATGGGATTCTTTCGTTATCATTATTCATGAATAAACACTCGACCGTCCGGGCTGTGGGCCTGCAGGCTGTGGCATTGCAGGTTTAGGGTTAAAAATGTGCGTTTGCTCGGAGAGCGGCAAGCGGGTGAGCTTTTTCTTCATGATGCGGCGGTTCACGAGTTACCCGAGCCGACATTGTTGCTGGCGGTAAATACGAAATATTTAAGCATCACGAAAACAAAAGCTGCAACAACGAACAAGGCGATGGCTTGGGCCAATTGGTGAGGGTAGCCCAACACATCAACCACGCAGACCTGGATAAGCAGGGTGATCAGGTATCCTACCCCGTAAGTGATGAGATAGCGTCCCCCGGTCGACAGCACATTGCCTGTATGGCTGAAGGTGTAAGTTCTGTTTGCAGTGAAGCTGATTGTCACACCGACGGCATAAAGCACCGTCATCGCCAGTTTCGGCGCAACACCTGCAGCAGTGACCAACAGATACACCAAGTAACCAGCGAGATTACTGGCGATACCGACCGCTGCAAAACGCAAAAGCTGTGTCATCGAGTATTGCTTGCGGATACGAGCGGCGAACTTATACATGGGACATTACCGCAAGCCCGAATCCTGTTTTGCCGTAGCCGTTGCCGTTGTACAACATGTAGCGATTGCCGCCGTGGTCGAAAACGAAGGGATATTCGATCATCTCCGAATCCCACCCCTGAGCTGAAACATCGATACCCGTGCTTTCAAGCGCCAATTCCCAATCTCTACCGTTGCTACTGGTCGCAGAGCCAATACGGTACTTTTCTCCCGCACCGCTGCGAAAAGAGAACCACATCCTCAAGCTGCCGTCCCGTTCTCGGGCGACCGTAGGGCGGGAAAAAGCCTGTGCCAGGCCGAGGCTGCAAGGAACGGCCTGGCCTTCGCGTGTCCATACGTGGCCGTCGAGGGAACTGGCCCGATTGATTACATGCAGCATCTCACCATTGCCAGCGTCCCATGATCGGGTGGAGCCATACCACATGACATAACCGGTGGTCGCCTCTGCGACGACCCAAGGATAGGATAGGCTGATTGGATCATGTTGGTCCGAAGCCATGAATGGCTCGTTCGAATCCAGTGTCAGAGTCATGTCATCATGCACTTGTAATCGGCCTATGTCGCCGCGCCAGTGCCCATCGGCTGGCGACTGCCAACCCATGAACAACATGTAGGTTTTCCCTTCCGCCACGTAGCAATTACCGATACTGACGCCATCTGAGTAAAAGCTGCCCTGCGGGCCGTGAGTGAAGAACGGTTGTGGATGTTCTTGCACGATCTGCCGACGCTCGATATCGATGTCGACCGCTCCTACGGATGAGCGATTCTTGTAGTCACGGCCACTGTAAAAAATGCGGTAGACATCACCGTACAAATGCAGCGGCAACGGATTGGCGGAATGCGTCAGGAGTTTTTCGTGACGATTGTGATTGGCAGGGCAATACAGTAGCCCAAGCTTGTGCCAGTGACCTGTCATAAGCTGCGCAACCTTGAGCTGGGAACCCGTGAGCGCTCGGTAGCAGTACCGATGTAGACCCCGTCAGCTTCGGCATCCGCGAGCACCAGAGCGCCGGCTCCAATCACACAGCGATCACCGATCTTGATGTGATCGCGTAATGTCGCATTGACACCGATAAAACACTGTTCGCCGACTTCTACGCCACCAGAAACCACGATATGCGATGCGATGAAACTGTGGTCCTTGATAACCGAGTGATGGCCAATGTGGTTGCCGCTCCACAAGGTTACGTTGTTTCCGATCTCGACAAAGGGTTGAATAGTGTTGTCTTCAAGAATGAAGCAGTTCTCACCAATGTGTCCAGCGTTGAGAACGGTCGCCTTTGAGCTGACATAGCGTGCCAACTGATACCCCAAGGCTTTGGCACCCAGGTATTTGTCTTTTCGGACCGCGTTGAGGCGGGAATAACTCAAGGCAATGAACAGTTGATATTGCTCGGGAGGATAGTGATGGGCCAACTGTTCGAAAGGGACCACCGGCAGATCGCAGAATGTCGCCTCCTTTATGTATTCGGCATCCACTGTGAATGCCGAAACCTGGTACTCAGAGTCGCTGCTGAAGTAAAAATGGGCAAGTTGCGCAATATCCCCAGTGCCGAAAATGACCAGTTTCTTGTTCATTTTATTTCCTGACGAGTAGGGTGAATTCATAAAGCCCATAGTCATGCAGCAGGGCAACCTGACGGGAATACCTGCGTTTGCAGAGATCGAACAACTGGCAGGGGTCGGCGTAATACAGGTAGTCGCGCTTCTTGTCTACGTCTGAATACGACGTGAGGCAATTGAAGGCAAAGCCGCTACGGCTGCTCCGGTTGAGAATGTCGAGGGTACTCTGCAGGTACTCAAACCACTCGGCATCGGTACGCCCGAGCCTGACATTGAAGATGCCGCTGGCCACGCCGAAATCGGCGACGCGGTCTGGTTCGGCTGCGTGCAGAAATCTTGCTTTGGGCTGCTCGCTGTAGCGCTGGCGAGCGCTGGCGATCATATCGTTGGACACATCGATTCCAAGGTAGGAATCGAGATGCTGCGATCCTTTCAGAGCATCAAACAACGCGCCGTACCCACAACCCAGGTCATTGATTGAGTAGTTCCGGTTGTCGACGATGATTCGGCTCAGCTGCTCGAACCGCAGGACCTGGCTTTGCTCGCCATTCCAGTCAACGCCGCGTGGGGTTTCGCCATGCTCGGCCAATTTCTCCGAGTAATAGAGGGCTACTTCATTAAGCAGCTCATTTTGGCCGTTTTGCATAGATTTGCCTCACAATCGTATAGGGACGTTGCTTGGTCTCGGCAAAGATTTTCGAGAGATAGATACCGACAATACCAATGAATGAAATGATCATCCCACCCAGCAACCAGATCGAGGCCATTACGGATGTCCAGCCGCTCAAGGGTTTGGCGAGGAACATCCAGTTAATGACCAGATAGGAAATATAAAGTGTGGACAGTAAGGAAATCGCTAAGCCAATGTAGAAAATGCTGACCAGCGGTGTGTTGCTGAAAGAGGTTACCGAATTGACCAGCAACGACATTTTGCGGCGGAAGGTGTAGGTAGTCTGGCTGGTGCTCAGCTTGTTGAGGATCTGTCCTCGCTGATCAAACCCGGTAATGTGCCAAAGCCCAGCCATGAAAACTTCCCGCTCCTGATGGCGCAACAGCGCGTCCACATAGCGACGGGTCATCAACCTGGCCGTGACAACGTTTCGGGGCAGGGCGAATCCGGTCAGTAGTTTGAACAGGCCGTAAAACCACTGACCGCTTATCCGTTCGAAGCGGCCACCTTTGCGGCTCTCCTGCTGACCATAGATGACATCGCAACCTTCCCTCGTCATCTGTTCTGCAAAATGGCCCAGACATTCGGGCTCTTCCTCAAGATCACTGTCGATCAGGAATACGTGCTCACCCTGTGAGTGGTCGAGGCCTGTCATCATTGCCTTGTGATGGCCAAAATTTCTCGACAGGTCGACTACCACCACATGGTCGTCCTGTTCACTCAAGCGAACGGCCAGTTCCAGGCTGTTGTCCGGCGAGCCATCGTTAACCAAGATGATTTCGTAACTGTCACCTACCAATCCCCGCGCTGCCTGGGTAACACGCTGGTAAAATTCATCAATGTGACTGGCAGACTGGTACAGGGTTGCAACGACAGACAGCTTCATGGGCGTACGTACCTCATGTAGTTTGCAGCTTCGTGGCCGCAATTGAACAGAAGATCCAGCACTGTCACGCCGTGACTGAACTCACCCCAGAGTTGGGGGTATTCCTGGTAGCCCGCATAGTCGAACCACGTCAGCTTAATACCCATGCTGCAGAACACAGTCTTGTCTATGTAATCCTTGGCTGCCGGACCAGAGATGTACTCAGTAGCGCCGGCCTGGGCGCACAGATCGGCAAGCCGCTCTGTCTTGCCATCAAGCAAGGTATAATCCCAAGAGTTGGTGATTCGGGTCTGAATGCCAAGATATTTGCAAACCGCTTCGATCAGGTGGCGATTTAATACTGAAATATGGCTGTACTGCTGTTCAAGGTAAAGTGGCTGCAACCATTCCTGGATTTCCTTGAAATAGGGCGCGCGTTTGTAATTTTGCTCCAAGGCTCGCCAATGGCTGCTGGCCCAATCCGTTCCATCAATTTCCGTCTCACGAATCTTCTGATGGTACTTGCCTTTTACCAGCACAGGTACGGTCAGCCACTGGCTGCCTTGCGGTGTTTTGATCTGATTGCGGTTACGCCAGTCACGCCGTGTATATTGCATATCATCAAAGATAATAAACTCATCGACGGCCGCAATCATGTCGAAGTATCCCTTCCAAGGGATGTAGTTGGATTGGAGGATTGCAACTTTTTTCACGTGCGTTTCCCACTGCGAAGGCTGTGACAGTTGGCGAGTACACCCTGCTGACGAATCGGCTTGTAAAGTGTTTGTTCGCGCCGGGTAGGGTAGCCGGCAGCGCCTGCCGCGGTCACCCACGAGGTGCCTGCTTCGTAATCGTTACCAAGCGTTGCGCCGAAAGAGTTCAGCAGCGTATCCGGTATGCTGCGCGGCCCCTGTTTTTCGGCCAGTACCCATGCAGTAGCAATTTTCTCACAGGAAACTCTAGCCAAGGCGGCAGCCGCCAGTTTTTCGCTGCCAGAATAAGCCCCAATCATCCATGGCTGACCAATGTTTTGCGCCTGCAATGCATACAGCAGCCCAGGTGACAGACCGGTCAAGTCTATGATGGGGGTAGCAGGCTGGAGTCCAGAAGCGTGGGCATTGGATACGGCTGAGCTGACATAGTTTGCATACCCAGGCGCCAGTACCAGTGTCGACCCTGCGCGACCGACTTCGACCTGAGTATGGTTCAGTCGCAACGGTTCGGGCTGCCGGTAAGGATGCTCTTGGGCGAAGTGGACAAAGGTTGCGCCGATAGCTTGAGTTGCCAAGACCAGAGGGATGGCAAAGGTCCAGCTCCGCAGGTGGCGCGCTACCGGGACCAGCAGGACAAATGCCACATAGCCCCAGAAAACTGTCGCCCCTGTACCCGCCTGCCAGTAGTTGTTGTTGGTACCGAAGGCATAGGCTTGAGGCAACAACAGAAATAGAAGGGCAAGAGGCCAGTCGGTGGGAAATTTGCTTGATGGCTGCTTTATACGTGCTAGCCGCGTTAACACGGAAGCGAGAACAAGCGTTAGTAATATGAGTCCGGACTGATAGGTCAGATCAAACGCTTGCCGGGCGTCAAGGGGAGAAACATCCAGGGCAACCAGGAAAAAAACGATCGAAACCGCAAGGGCAATGATTCCTGCCGGACCGCGTCCCGTGCCAGCGAGCACTGCAGTTGTCGTTGCTGCAATAAGCGCCAGAGCAGTCACTTGTTCGGTATCAGTAATGTCCACCCTGTCGACGCGCAGCAGGCCAGAAGCGTTGTGCCCGCTGCCAAGGGTATTGGCAAATTCCAGTCCGATTTGTATCCGGTCAATAAATTTCGTGAGTGAGCCATCAATCAGTAAGGCAATGGATAGCACGCTGAGCAGCGCGGAAGTTGCGATGGTAAATAAGGCAATGACTGTCCATCGGCGGCTGGCCAAGAGATACAGCCCGCAGGCGGCAGCGAGAATGACCGCAGTCGATGGTTTCGCCATGAATGTCATGGCCCCGCCCACGCCGATGAGGCACCAGCCGGCAAGTGTTTGAAACGACAGGTCTTGAGCTTTACCGAGCACTATGCCAATAGAAAATAAAAGCAAGGACTGCAGTGTGAGGCTGTTGTAGTTAGGTGTTGGCAGCCAGTAATAAAATAGCAACAGTGAAGCGCTGGAAAGACCGGTGGCCATCGTCAAGCGAACAAGAAGTTGATACTTTCCTGGGAGGTTCCCAAGGATAAGGTAGGCCAGAATAAAAGACAGGAAAAATCCGGCGAGGATATTGGTTTGTCTTAAGTAAGCAATGTTGCCGTCCAGCAGTAGATAAAGAGGGTGGTAAATAAAGCCAAACTGAGTGATGGACCAGTCATAGGCGAAAGGGTTGGATAGCCAGGCAAGATAAAACCCTTCGTCGCTAAACTCAAATCCGTGGTCCGAGTATTTGAGTGTCAGTGTAACTATCCAGACTGTCAGGATCGCGGATAATGTAATTTGTAATGCAGTGTAGATTGAATTGCCGGCATGGGTTTTATAGTTGTCGTGAGGGAGTGCCATGCGGCGTCCATTATCTTGTCGGAAATCTGACGATTTTATATACAAATTGTATGAATGTCCAGTGGGGTGAGGCTTTACAAAGGCACGGCGTTGTCACGCATTGATAAGTGTATGCATTATTGAATGCTGTTTCATTGTTCATCCACTGAATGATTAAATGTACCAGGCGTGTGTAGGTTTTCTTCGACGTTGTGGATTGTCAGGCAGGTCACCCGGAAGATTTGTCATTGCGTTTTCGGTTTTTTCTGCGAGCTCTTGCACATTGGCGATGGTGGTGGCGAGATAAGCAAAAAAAGAGGCCTGTCTCATGTCGCTTACCACCCTGATCCACCGTTCCAGTCAGCCATGCCCTGACGTTAGCCCGCAGCAAGCAGCGACCCTGTTGCAGGATCACTATGGGCTAAGCGGCTCACTGCAAGCGCTGGGTAGCCAGCAAGACCTGAATTTTCGCCTGGACGCCCCCAGCGGGCGCTATGTGCTGAAGGTCTGCCATGGCGACTATGCCATTGCGGAGCTCCAGGCCCAGCATGCTGCCCTGGGCTATTTGCATGACCAGGGAGTGCCGGTACCTGCGGTGTTGGCAGCACGTACCGGCGAGCAGTTGCTGGCGGTGAACGTGAACGGTCAGGGCTTGCGCGTGCGCTTGCTCGACTATATAGAAGGTCAGTCGCTGACCCGTATCAAGCACATGGAGCCGCGCCTGGTGGCTGAGCTGGGCCGTCTTTGTGCACGAGTCGACCTGGCCCTGGCCGACTTCACCCACCCGGGGCTCGAACGAACCTTGCAATGGGACCCACGGCACGCCCAGGCATTGATCGCTCACCTGTTGCCGGTGTTGGCCAAAAGCCCGCAGCAAGCGCGGGTAAGTGCCGCCGCAGAGCAGGCCAGGGAATGTCTGCAACCGTTGGTCGACAAGTTGCCGATGCAGGCGGTACATCTGGACATCACCGATGATAACGCCGTCTGGGCGCGCGATGAGCAGCGCCAGTGGCAGTTGCAAGGCGTCATCGATTTCGGCGACCTGATGTACACCTGGCGCGTCGCCGACCTGTCGGTGACCTGCGCGGCATTGCTGCATCACGCCGAAGGCGACCCGTTGCGGATACTGCCGGCAATCGAGGCCTACCATGCGCTCAACCCGCTGACCGAAGCCGAACTCAAAGCCTTGTGGCCATTGGTGGTGGCCCGCGCCGCGGTGCTGGTACTGAGCAGTGAGCAGCAGTTGAGCGTCGACCCGGGTAACAGCTATAGCCGCGACAATCTGGCCCATGAGTGGGAGATCTTCGACGTCGCCACCAGCGTGCCTTTCGAACTGATGGAGGCGGCGATCCTGCAGGTGGCCGGGCATGAGATGCCCGCGTTGGTGCTGGAAGGTTGCGTGCCGTTGTTGCCGCCAACGCTCGCACATCAGGTTGTAACGGTGGACCTGGGCGTCCTCAGCGAGCACTACCAGGCAGGGAACTGGGAGCAACCCGGCATTGACCAGCAGTTGCTGGCCGAGCAGGCGACAGCGTCGGGCGCGGCCTGCTCCTTGTACGGGCAATACCGCCTGTCGCAGACGCATATCGACAACCCTGCAGAGCCTGCGACCTTTGCCTTGCAGGTTGAATTGCTGCTACCGCTCGGCACGACGTTGCAGGCGCCCTGGGCCGGTACCTGGCATCAGCATGGCGAAGACAGCGGCTGCCTTGAGGGCAAGGAATGCAGCCTGTGGCTGCACGGGTTGGGCGCCGCGCCAGAGGATGGTCAGAAGGTCACTCCAGGGCAGGCATTGGGTGCCAGTGCCGGACTTTTCAGTGCTCAACTATGCCGGATTGCCGGGCTCTACCCGCCAGCCTTTGTCGAGCCGTCACGGGCACAGGCCTGGCAGGCACTCTGCCCCTCGCCGCAGGCCATCCTCGGCATTGCCTGCGACGCCGAACCGCTGGTCGATGCCCAGGCCTTGCTGGCTCGGCGCGATGCCAGTTTCGCCCGCTCGCAGAAGCACTACTACCAGCAACCGCCGCATATCGAGCGCGGCTGGCGTAACTACCTGTTCGACATGCAGGGGCGGGCTTACCTGGACATGCTCAACAACGTTGCGGTACTCGGTCACGGGCATCCGCGCATGGTTGCCGAGTCGGCGCGGCAATGGTCATTGCTCAATACCAACTCGCGCTTCCACTATGCAGCCATCGCCGAATTCTCCGAGCGCTTGCTGGCCCTGGCTCCGAGCGGCATGGACCGGGTGTTTCTGGTCAACAGCGGCACCGAGGCCAACGACCTGGCGATCCGTCTGGCCTGGGCCTACAGCGGTGGGCGCGACCTGCTGAGTGTGCTCGAGGCCTATCACGGCTGGTCGGTAGCTACCGATGCGATTTCCACCTCCATCGCCGACAACCCCCAGGCCTTGAGCACAAGGCCGGACTGGGTACACCCGGTGATTGCACCGAACACCTATCGCGGCGCCTATCGTGGCGCCGAGAGCACCGCCGATTACCTGCGTGACGTCGATGCCAGGCTCGACGCACTGGCCGCCGAGCAACGGCAACTGGCCGGCTTCATCTGTGAGCCAGTTTACGGCAATGCCGGCGGCATCTCGCTGCCGCCGGGTTACCTGCAGCAAGCCTATGCCAAGGTCCGTGCAGCGGGCGGCGTGTGCATCGCCGATGAAGTGCAGGTTGGTTACGGCCGTCTTGGCACCTGGTTCTGGGGGTTCGAAGAGCAGGGCGTAGTGCCGGACATCATTACCATGGCCAAGGGCATGGGTAACGGCCAGCCATTGGGCGCGGTCATCACCCGCCGGGAGATTGCCGAGGCGTTGGAAGCCGAGGGCTATTTCTTTTCCTCTGCCGGTGGCAGCCCGGTCAGCTGCCGCATCGGCATGGCCGTGCTCGATGTCATGGAAGAAGAAGGGCTGTGGGACAACGCCCGTGAAGTCGGCGGCTACTTCAAGTCGCGGCTGCAGCAGTTAGTCGATAAACATCCGCTGGCAGGTGCCGTACACGGTTCCGGCTTCTACCTGGGGCTGGAACTGGTGCGGGATCGCCAGACCCTGGAACCGGCCAGTGCCGAGACCACGGTCCTGTGCAACCGCCTGCGCGACCTGGGTATCTTCATGCAGCCCACGGGCGATTACCTCAACATCCTCAAGATCAAGCCGCCGATGTGCACCACCCGGGCAAGCGTGGACTTCTTCGTCGACAGCATCGACCGGGTACTGTCAGAAGACCTGTAACGCTTGAGCCAAAGCCGGTTAATTCGATTGTTATCGGATTAACCGGCTTTTTACTGGCTAATATTTTCGCAATGTCACTTTTAAAGCCGATATTTATCGGATATAAATGCCTCCATCATCACCGTGATGGCCTGGCCTTGTCGGCCCAGCCACCTGCCGAGGAGGAATAAATGAGCCGCACTGTCACTGTTGCCGCCACCCAGATGGCCTGCACCTGGGACCGCCAGGGCAACCTGGAAACTGCCGAGCGGCTGGTCCGCGAAGCCGCCGCCAAGGGCGCGCAGATCATCCTGATCCAGGAGCTGTTCGAAACTCCGTACTTCTGTCAGAAGCCCAATCCGGATTACCTGCAGCTGGCCACCCCGGTTGAATCCAACGCCGCCATCGCCCATTTCCAGCAGCTCGCCAAAGAGCTGCAGGTGGTGCTGCCGATCAGCTTCTACGAACTGGCCGGGCGCGCGCGATTCAACAGCATCGCGATCATCGATGCCGACGGCAGCAACCTCGGCGTGTACCGTAAAACCCACATCCCGGACGGTCCCGGCTATCACGAAAAGTACTACTTCAACCCGGGCGACACCGGCTTCAAGGTCTGGCAAACCCGTTACGCGAAAATCGGCGTAGGCATCTGCTGGGACCAGTGGTTCCCCGAGTGCGCGCGCAGCATGGCCCTGCTCGGTGCCGAGGTGCTGTTCTACCCGACGGCCATCGGCAGCGAGCCGCACGATAAAACCATTTCCTCGCGCGACCACTGGCAGCGTGTGCAGCAAGGTCATGCCGGCGCCAACCTGATGCCGCTGATCGCCAGCAACCGCATCGGTCGCGAAGAGCAGGACGGCTACGACATCACCTTCTACGGCTCCTCTTTCATTGCCAACCAGTTCGGCGAGAAGGTCCAGGCGCTGAACGAGACCGAGGAGGGTGTGCTGGTGCATACTTTCGACCTCGACAAACTTGAGCACACCCGCAGTGCCTGGGGCACTTTCCGAGACCGTCGTCCGAATCTGTACGGCCCGGTGAAGACCCTCGACGGCGCGCTGCAATCCTGATAGTTCAGCAAGGATCATCTATGAAAACGCTTACCAGTACCCCGCGCGCCGACGGCTTCCACATGCCTGCCGAATGGGCGCCACAAACCCAGGTCTGGATGGTCTGGCCCGAGCGCCCGGACAACTGGCGCCTGGGTGGCAAGCCGGTGCAGGCTGCCCACGTGACCCTGGCCAAGGCTATCGCCCGTTTCGAGCCGGTGACCGTTGCCGTCTCCGCCGCTCAATACGATAACGCCCGCGCCCGTCTGGACCTGCCGAACATTCGTGTGGTGGAAATCAGCAACGACGACGCCTGGGTTCGTGATACCGGCCCGACCTTCGTCATCAACGACAGCGGTGAAGTGCGTGGTGTCGACTGGGGCTTCAATGCCTGGGGCGGCTTCGAGGGTGGTCTGTACTCGCCATGGAACCGCGACGAGCAAGTGGCCAGCAAGGTGCTGGAGATGGAACGCTGCCAGCGCTACCACACCGAAGGCTTCGTGCTGGAAGGCGGCTCGATCCATGTCGATGGTGAAGGCACCCTGATCACCACCGAGGAATGCCTGCTCAACCACAACCGCAACCCGCACCTGAACCGTGAGCAGATCGAAGCCATTCTGGGCGATCACCTGGCAGTTGACAGCATCATCTGGCTGCCGGATGGCCTGTACAACGACGAGACCGACGGCCACGTCGACAACTTCTGCTGTTACGTTCGCCCGGGTGAAGTGTTACTGGCCTGGACCGATGATCCGCAAGACCCCAATTACGCACGCTGCCATGCCGCACTTGAGGTGCTGGAGAACAGCCGTGACGCCAAAGGCCGCGCCTTTACCGTGCACAAGATGCCGATTCCGGGGCCGTTGTTCGCCACTGAAGAAGAGTGCGCCGGGGTCGATCCGGTGGCCGGCAGCCAGGAGCGCAACCCGTCGGTGCGCCTGGCCGGCTCCTACGTCAACTTCCTGATCGTCAATGGCGGCATCATCGCGCCAAGCTTCGACGACCCGGCAGATGCTGAAGCTAGAGCGATTCTGGCGCGAGTGTTCCCTGAACACGAAGTGGTCATGATCCCCGGGCGTGAGATGCTTCTGGGGGGCGGCAACATTCATTGTCTGACCCAGCAGCAACCGGCACCAGCCAAAGGCTGAAGCGCTGGAGGAAAAGAGCCCGTCGATTGACGGGCTTTTTTTTGCGTGGACGACGATCGGCATAGCCTTCTGGCACACCTCTTGTATTTGTTTTGCATTGTATTTCAAACAGATAGGGCTGCTTAGTTCTGTCACAAAGTTTGAGTAGGTTAGCCGCTCACGGCCCCGGGAGTACGTGTCGAAATGAATGCAGCAAGTGAGCCGGCTTCGCCCCCATCAGCGGTGAATCACGAGTCCCTCCAACGCGTGGCGCAGTGGTTGAAACACAATGGAGCAAACCGGGTCAGGAAGGCCGACCAGCGACGCACGTTGCTGGCGCGTTATCCGGCAGGCCTGCTTAGCGAAGCAGAGCTGGAAGCGCTGCTGGGTGATGGCAGCCGCTAGGAGGTTCGGCAGCAGGAATGAAAAGGGCGACATTGTCTGAACAATGCCGCCCTTTTTAGTCGCTTGGCGTTTAGAAACTATAGGTGCCGGTAACGATCAGGCTGCGGGGATCACCGAACTGGATCTGCGCGGCGCTGGTGGCCGAGCTGTAGTAGGTCTTGTCGGTGATGTTGTTGAGCGCCGCACGCAAGTCCCAGTCCTTGGTGCGGAAGCCGGCCAAGGCATCCCAGCGGCCATAACCTGGTAATACCGCCGTGTTCTGGTTGTCGGCATAACGCTCGCCGACCAGGGTCAGGCCGGTTTCGCCGTACCAGCCCATTTCCGGCTTCCAGGTCACGAACAGGCTGCCATTGCGCTTGGCGACGTTGCTCACGCGGTTGCCTTCCTGGCCGTTGTTGTCCTTGACGATGGTTGCATCCTGGATACCAATGCCGCCGCGTACGTACCAGTTGCCCACAATGTTGCCGGTGGTGGTCAGCTCGACGCCGCGGGAACGCTGCAGGCCCGAGAGCAGGGTGATGCCCGGGTTGTTCGGGTCGCTGGTGCGGCGGTTGTAGAGTTCAAGTTCGTAGACCGCCAGGGTGGTACTCAGGCGCTCATCTAGCCAGTCGCTCTTGACCCCGATTTCCTTCTGCCGGGTCTGTTCCGGACTGGTTTCGTTAGTGTTGCCGGCAGCACCCGGGGTGATGCCGATCAAGCCACCGCCGACTGGCGAGAACGTCTTGCTCCAGGACGCATAGAAGGAGTGCTCCTTCCAGGGCGAATAGACCACGCCCAGGCGCGGGCTGGTGCTGTTGCTGTCCTGCTTTTCGGAGATGCCGCGGATCTTGTTGGTGGTTTCCACTTCGAACTGGTCGAAACGGACCCCGGCCAGCACTTGCCACTGATCATTCAGGCGCAGTTGGTCCTGGAGGTACAGGCCGCGGCTGTCGACCACGGTGTGGTTATTGCTGGAGACCACCATGGTGCCGTTGTGTTGCAGGTTACGGTTGGGATTGTTCAGGTCCAGGCTCGGTACCGGGCGAGAGCCTGTGCCCGAGGTCGCTGCGGTGTAGAGGAGCGGGTCGCGGCGCTGGTTGCCGAACTCAAGGCCGGTGAGCAGGGTGTGCTGCAGGCCGAAAGTGTCGAAGTTGCCTTCCAGTTCAAGGTTGTTGAACAGGTTGCGGGTGTTCAGGTCCTGCTGCCAGCGCTGGCGGGTGACCTGTTGGGTGGTGGTGTTGTAGCTGGTCTGGTAGGTGTTGTCGAAATCGCTGTTGAGCTTGAACAGGCCCAGGGTATGGCGTACCTGCCAGTTGTCACTGAGCTGGTAGTTCAGGCGCGAGCGCAGGGACTGGGCCTTGTCGTCGATGAAGTCGCGCTGGGTATCACCGTAGGTGGTGTCGCGGCCGACATCGGCCGGGCGGCCATTGACGCTGGGGATACCGCGATCCGGGGTACGGTTGTAACGGCTGTATTCGTACTGCACCAGCCAGTTCAACTCCGGGGTCAGCTGCCAGCTCATGGACGGCGCGAACAGCTGGCGGCTGCCATCGATGCCGTCGCGGAAGCTGTTGTTGTCCTGATTGCCCATGTTCAGGCGCAGGCTGATGTTGTCGGTTGGATCGGCGCTGAGATCGGCATACAGGCTGCGCAGGTCTTCGCTGCCACCCTGGGCCTCGATGCTGGAACGCCGGCCGGCTTCCGGCATCTTGCTCACCCGGTTGACGATCCCGCCCTGGCTGCCGCGGCCATAGAGCACCGCGGCCGGCCCCTTGAGCACTTCAACCCGCTCGATGCTGTGCAGGTCGCGCACGTACTGGCTGTCGTCACGGATCCCGTCGAGGTAGAAGTCGTTGCTGGCATCAAAGCCGCGGATACGCACGCTGTCAAAGCGCGTGTCGGCGCCGCTGCTGACGTTGGGGATGCCACTGAGTGCCTTGCCCAGGTCATTGCTGCCGTAGTCCAGGACGTTGCTGGTCTTCACCGAGTCGATGGCCTGGGGCACATAGCGGGCAGGCGTAGTGGTGCGGGTTGCAGTGTTGACCTCAGGTACCCGCGGATCATCGCGTTCGCGATCTGTCTCGGCGGTGACCGAGACCTCGGGCAGTGTGGTGGTGGCAGCAGCGACCAGGCCAGAGCTGAACAACAGCGACAGGCCCAGGGTCAGCGGAGAAAGGCGGCAGGGGGCAAGCATGGCGGATATCCGGACATTCATTGGCAGAGGAAAATTTTGCGCGAATGATAATGCTTGCCATTTACTAACGTTAATTGTTTCTTTGTTTGTCGACGAGCTGTTTGTTTCAAGATATTTCTGTCTATAAGCCTTTAGTCTGGCAGGGTTATTTGTGCTGTTTTTTGCAACAAACCTGTCGTCACGACGACGTTTTTCGCAATCTTCGCGGGCATTAACCTGACGGCATCATTTTTTGCTGTCGCGGAGACCGCTATGCCGGTGCAAACCACCCTTCACTATGTTTTCGACCCCCTGTGCGGCTGGTGCTATGGCGCCGAGCCGCTGATCAGCGCTGCCAGCGGTTTGTTGCCGGTGGTGATACACGGGGGCGGGATGATGGCGGGCGCCAATCGCCAGAAGGTGTCGGCGCAACTGCGCGACTTTGTCATGCCCCATGACCGGCGCATCGCTGAATACACGGGGCAGCCTTTTGGCCGGGACTATTTCGAAGGGTTGTTGCGTGACCACGATGCAGTGTTCGATTCGCAGCCGCCAATCGCGGCGATCCTTGCCGCAGAGCAACTGGCGGGCCGTGGCCTTGAATTGCTGGCGCGCTTGCAGCGTGCGCACTACGTAGAAGGTCGACGTATTGCCGATGATGCGGTGCTCAAGGCAATCGCCACAGAGATGGGGCTACCTGCCCAAGCTTTTGCCAGCGCATTGCTGGAAATGGACACACAAAGCCATATGCGCACCAGCCGCGCATTCATGGCCAGCGTCGGTGGGCAGGGATATCCAACCCTGGTGCTGGAGCGCGAAGGGCGGCTGCAGGTCATCGACATCGGCCCCTTCCTCGGTAAGCCTGACGCCTTTGTGCAATGGCTGGACCGGGAGTTCTACCTGAGCGCTGAGGCAAAGGTCTCTAACCTGCCGTTTTGCACCCCTGATGGCTGCGGTTCGTAACCGGAAACAGTTACTTTTCACGAATTTTTGACATGCTGATCCGCACACGGATAGGATTCGGTCAACGCCTGTAGGCCCATCGGCCAAGAGTCCAGAAAAAAAGGCCCGCTGCGAACACTCGCAGGCGGGCTTTCTATTTTCAGACCCGTGAGCGTCAACCCACGCAGGGGGCGTGGTTTTTGGCGTTTGGTCGCAGAGCGTCTTTGACTAAGTAATAAGGAAAATAAAATGTTGAAAACCAGGATCAGTCTGATCGCGCTGGGGCTTATGGCAGCGACTCAGGCTATGGCCAATGACCAGGCCGAAGCCAAGGGCTTCGTAGAAGACAGCAAAGCCAGCGTTCTGCTGCGCAACGCCTTCATCAACCGTGACAAGAAGCACCACACCAAAGACCAAAGCGAGTGGGGCCAGGCCTTCATCGGCAAGTTCTCCTCCGGCTACACCCAGGGCACCGTTGGTGTCGGTGTCGACGCTTTCGGTCTGTACGCTGTGCGTCTGGACGGTGGTAAAGGCCGCAACGGCGGTGGCGGTATCGACTTCTTCAAGCCGGCGGACGGCGACTCGCCAACCAACCAGCAGAACTCCCCGCACAATCTGGCCCGTGGTGGCGCAGCAGTTAAATTCCGCATCTCCAACACTGTACTGAAGTACGGTGACCAGATGCCGGAACTGCCAGTGCTGCAGTACGACGACGGTCGCCTGCTGCCAGAAAGCTACACCGGTACCCTGATCACCTCCAAGGAGATCAAGGGCCTGGAACTGAACGCCGGTCGTTTCACCCAGGAAGCCCGCAAAAGTGCTGAAGGCCGTGACAGCGGTGGCCTGAAGTCGATCAACGTATTCGGCGGCAGCTACAAGTTCACCGAAAACCTGTCGGCTTCCCTGTACACCTCCGATGTTGAAGATGTACTGAAGAAGCACTACCTGGGCGTGAACTACGTTCACCCTATCGCCGACGACCAGTCGCTGACCCTGGACTTCAACGGCTACAAGTCGGACATCGACAAGAAGTACGTCGCTGCCGCCGACCTGACCGGTGACTCCAACACCATCTGGAGCCTGGCGGCCACCTACGCCTTCGGCCCGCACTCGATCACCATTGCGCACCAGCGCAGCACTGGCGACACCGGTTATCAGTACGGCTTCTACCAGAACGCCGGTGGCGTGGGTGACGGTGGTTCGACCATCTACCTGGCCAACTCCTACTGGTCCGACTTCAACGCTGAAGACGAGCGTTCCTGGCAGCTGGGCTACGGCCTGGACTTCGGCGCCTTCGGCGTACCGGGCCTGACCTACAAAGTGGCCTACGTGCGTGGTGACAACATCAACACCCACGGCTTCGGCGAAGGTAAAGAGCGCGAAATCTTCAACCAGTTCAAGTACGTGGTTCAGGAAGGCCCTGCCAAGGACCTGTCCGTCAAACTGCGTAGCTCGTTCCTGCGTACTTCTGACAGCGTTCGTCAGAACGGCTACAACGACGACGGTAACGAAGTCCGCGTATTCGTCGAGTACCCGATCAGCATTCTCTGATAGCTGTTTGGCGACTCCAGCAACCCCGGCCTAGGCCGGGGTTGTTTCTTTTCGGCGTACAGCAGGCTTGATCGCCAGCCCCTCGCTGCTCTGCGGCTCGAAGCTGTCGCTACGGGCCATGCGCCACATCCGTGCATAGAACTCACTGTCGATCGAGCCGCTGAGCAATTCACCGGGCTTGAGGAATACGTGCAGCTGCGAAAACAGGCGGATCTCGCTGGCGCTGATGCGTCGCACCAGGTGCTTTGGTTTGAGCTCATTGGGGTGCTCAAGGCCAGCAGCGGCAAGCATTTCGGCCAGAGCATGCAGGGTGTTGCGATGGAAGCTGAAAACTCTGTCAGCCTTATCCGGCACAACCAGGGCCCGTTGGCGCAGCGGATCCTGAGTGGCTACACCGGTCGGGCATTTGTTGGTGTGGCAGCTCTGCGACTGGATACAGCCGATGGCGAACATGAAGCCACGGGCCGAGTTGACCCAGTCGGCGCCGATGGCCAACACGCTGGCGATGTCGAAAGCACTGACAATCTTGCCGCCCGCGCCGATACGAATCTTGTCGCGCAAGTTCAGGCCCACCAGGGTGTTGTGCACGAACATCAGGCCTTCGCGCATCGGCACGCCGATGTTGTCGCTGAACTCCCGTGGCGCGGCGCCGGTACCGCCTTCCTTGCCATCAACCACGATGAAGTCCGGGATGATACCGGTGGCCAACATGGCCTTGGCGATGCCCATGAACTCCCATGGGTGGCCAAGGCAGAACTTGAAACCCACGGGCTTGCCACCGGACAGCTCGCGCAACTGGCCAATAAACTGCAACAGTTGCACCGGGCTGCGAAAGGCACTGTGCGCCGCCGGTGAAATACAGTCTTCGCCCATCAGCACACCACGGGTTGCGGCGATTTCGGCGCTGACCTTGTGTCCTGGCAATATTCCGCCATGACCGGGTTTGGCGCCTTGGCTGAGCTTGATCTCGATCATCTTCACCTGCGGGTCGCGGGCCTGTTCGGCGAAACGTTCAGGATCGAAGCGGCCCTCTGGCGTGCGGCAGCCAAAATAGCCGCTGCCGATTTCCCAGATCAGGTCGCCACCATGCTCACGGTGGTAAGGGCTGATGCTGCCTTCACCGGTGTCATGGGCGAAGTGGCCAAGTTTCGCGCCCTTGTTCAGCGCAGCAATGGCATTTGCACTGAGCGCACCGAAGCTCATCGCCGAGATATTGAAGATCGATGCCGAGTAAGGTTGGCGGCACTGCGGGCCGCCGATGCTGATGCGAAACGAGGCTGGGTCGGGTGTTTCTACCGGCAGCATGGAGTGGCTGATGAACTCGAAGCCTGGCCGGTAGACATCGTTGAGGGTGCCAAAGGCCTTCTCGGCGCTTTCATTCTTGGCCCGCGCGTACACCAGCGAGCGTTGGGCCCGGGAAAACGGCAGCTTGTCGTCATCGCCCTCGAGCAGGTACTGACGAATCTCCGGGCGGATGGTTTCGATCAGGTAACGGATGTTGCCGAGGATCGGGTAGTTGCGCCGTACTGCGTGGTGGCTTTGGCGCAGGTCATTGAGGCCGACCAGGCTGAGCAGCGCGCTGATCAGGGTCAAAGGCCATAACCAGGAATGGGCAGAAAGAAACGGCAGGCTGGCAAGGGTGAAAACAAGGCAGCCGAACAGGCAGGTGTAGCGGCTGGGTAGCGAAGCTTTCATGGATCTTCCGCTGATATGAGAGATCCTTCCTAGGATAGGCAAAGCGCCCCGGTAGAAAACCAGTGGTTTCGGTAAAACACTTTTATCCCCGCCGTGCTTGTCAGGCGGCCACGCTCATGCGCCGGATTCGGTTGCCTGGGCGAGTATTTGCAGAAAAGCGTCGGCTGCCCGTGAGCGTCGATGGCGATGGCTGACAGCGAGTAAACCGATGGTGGCCGCAGCTTCGCTCAGGGGGCGGTAGCACACGCCGCGCCGGTTCAAGGCACGGGCGCAGGCGGGGACCAGAGCGATGCCTTGACCGGCTGCCACCAGGGCAATGATCGACGTGATCTGGCGTCCCCTCGGCCCGCGCAGCAAGGGCAGCTCGCAATGGTGGAACAAGCGCTCGATGGCATCGTTGAGGCCGGTGCCCTGCTCGTCGCTGTACAGCACCACAGGATGCGCTTGCAGCTCGACCAGGCTGATGGTTTCGAGGGTCGCTAGCGGGTCGTCCTCGGCCAGCGCCACAAACAGTGGCTCCTGATCCAGCGGCTGGACCTGCAGCTCACTGAACTCCTGCGGTGGCAACAGACGACTAAGACCGATTTCCAGGGTGCCTTCGACGATGTTCCGCCATTGCGCACTGGAGGCTTCTTCGACCAGGGTCAGGCGAACCTGCGGATAGGCGCGGGAAAACTGCTGGATAGCCTGGGTGAAACGGTCGCTCAAGGCTACCGAGCTGGCATAACCGATGCTCAGGTGCCCGGCAGTCCCGGCAGCCAGCTTGGCGGCAAAGCTCTCGCTAAGAGTCAGTTGCTCCAGCACTCCGCGGGCGTAGGGCAGAAACTGCTGGCCTTCGCCGGTGAGGCTGACACTACGGCTGCTGCGCTCGAACAGACGAAACCCCAGCTGGCTTTCCAGCGCCGAGATCTGCCGGGTCAGTGCCGGCTGGGCCAGGTGCAGACGCTGCGCGGCGCGGCCGAAATGCAGGTCGTCGGCGACGGCAATGAAATAGCGCAGCTTTCGCACATCGAGCATGTTGCACCTTGAGGTATCAATCGGTCCGAAATCGGTATTGGCCAGCGCCAATGACCGCACCTTATAAACACTGCTCGTCACTGTAACGAGTTTTCCCATGCAATCGCGCCTGTCCGCCGCCCGCTTCGCCATGTTCCTCTGCGGATGTGCCGCGTTTCTGCCGCTTTACGCTACCCAGGGCATTCTCGCCGAGCTGGCGCAGAGTTTCGCTGTGGGCGCCCAGCACGTCAGCTGGAGCATCACCTCGACCACCCTGGCCGTGGCCCTGGTCGCACCCTTTGTCGGCGTGCTGACCCGGCGCTGGAGCCAGAAGACCGTATTGGTCGCCGCAACGCTGTTGCTCAGCCTGCCGGGCTTGATGCTGGCATCGGCCAGTGACTTGAACAGCCTGCTGTTCTGGCGCTTTGTCCAGGGCATGCTGATCCCGGTGATCTTCGCCACCAGCGTGGCTTACATCGGCGAGCGCTGGCAGGGTGCCAAAGTCACCGAAGTCACCAGCCTGTACGTCGCCGGAACCATTCTCGGCGGTTTTGCCGGGCGCTTTCTGACCGGGGTCATGACTGAATACCTGGGCTGGCGCGAAGCTTTCATCCTGCTGGCGACGTTGAACTTGCTGATCGGCCTGAGCATCCACCGGCTGCTGCCCAGCGGCGCGCGCCTGATCGAGATCACCATCGCCAACAAACGTATCAGCATGCTGCGCAATAGGCGGTTGCTGGCTGCCTATTTGGTTGGTTTTTGTGTGTTGTTTTCGCAAATCGCCACCTTCACCTATGTCGGGCTGCATCTGCTGGCCGCGCCATTCAATCTCAGCTCAGCAGCGCTGGGCTCGGTTTATGCGGTGTTTCTCCTGGCCCTGGTGGTCACGCCGATTGCCGGCAAGCTGGCCGGCGCCCGACCGCCTGCACACCTGGTGCTGGTAGCCGGCGTGCTAGGGCTGTGCGGGTCCTTGCTGACGTTGCTCAGCAGCCTCTGGTGGATCGTGCTGGGACTGGCGTTGAGTTCCACAGGGGTATTCCTCGCCCAGGCGGCCGCCAATGCTTTTGTCACCACCACCGCGAAGCACAACAAGGCCGGCGCCGTAGGCTGCTACCTGACGTTCTACTACCTGGGCGGCAGCGTCGGCGCCTTGTTACCGGCGTTGCTCTGGGAGCGCTGGGGCTGGTCAGGCTGTGTGCCTCTGATCATGGCTGCACAACTGCTGGTGATGCTGATTGCCTGGTTTGGCTGGCAGCGCACCGATGCTGCTGACACAAATACGTTCAAAAAACCGCTGACCCATCCATAACAAGGACGTGAATACTCAAATGAACACCGTGATAGCCCTGCACAGCAAACTGCTTTCAATCGTCGAGCCGGTGCTCAATGACATGCCGGCCAGCACCCTCAAGCACGCGTTGTTCGAAGCGTTCTGGGCGGTTGAGGACGAGCTGATGGAAATCGAGAAGGCTTTTTCACTGCTCACCGAGCGTAGGCATTCACCTGCGGTGCTGCGCAAGTTCTTCGCCAGTTGGTCGAAAACCAACAACTCCGCGGCCAGTGTCTCCGGGCTGGCCAACCGCCTGACCCTGCTGGCCCGTTCCGATGCAGGCTCTATGGCTGCCGACCAACTCTATCGCGCCTGCGGCAGCCTGCAACGGATTACCGACGAAGACCTTGGCGCCCTGGGCAACACTTTGCATGCCGATCTGTTCTACAACATGGCGACGCCGATCTGTGGTGATGACCAATGGATGCTCAAGGCCAACTGCCTGCCTTCTGCCCAGTCCTTCAAGGACTGGACCGACCGCCAGCGCCTGCGTGAGCGTGACTTGCTGCAAGGTCTGCTGACCACTTTGGTGCATGAGGTCTATACCCATGGCGAGGTCGAGTTCATCCACCCGATGTTCAAGGAGTGGTTCGTCCGCGATATGGGCATACCGGCAGAACGGGCTCGAGCGACGGTGGCCTGGGTCACCGTGCACACCGGTGGTACCGAGAGCAATCACTTCGCCCATGCGGTAGCGGCGGTCGAGCAGTTTGTCGAAGCCATGCAGATCAATGTCGATCAGGCGGCGGCGCGGGAGATATTCGAGCGCTACCTGCGAATGAAAGCCGGGGTGATGAAGGAGTGTGCAGAGCTGCTGCATTAACCTCCGGGCGGTTCATTTCCGTGGACATGGCACCATCGTTGGCCGTGTTCGGCAGTGGTCGCCTGATCGGGCGCAGGCGCGCCCGTATACTGGCTGCGGCGAGCTGACGGCTTACTGATCCGGGGCGATGGCAAACATCAGCTGGTCGGCTTCCAGGTAGACGATCGCCTCGCGGCCAATGACGTCCACCGGGCGGGCGGCCACCGCTTCGTGTTCGGGGACGATTTTCTCCAGGCGCTTGCTCACCAGGTCGACCCGCCAGATACAGGCGAACCCACCGTTGTTGTCGAAGTACAGCACTGGCCGGGTCGGGCTCCAGGTCGGGTTGACCAGGCTCCAGCCGCCGGCATCCTTGTCCATCACCCGGTCGTAGGGGTTGCTGTCGCCGGTAAGGTGCGGGTAATAGATCAGCAGGCCGGAGTTGTCGTGGTTCAGGTCGCCACTGATCTGCGCCTTGGCAAAACGCTTGCTGTTGGACTCGGCCGCGTACAGTTGCGTTGAAGGTTGCGGCGTAGCCTTGGAGCCCAGTTTGTAGGCCATGCTTTGCTGCGCTTCGCCGCTCAGCTTCTGCCGGTAGTAGAACACCCCGTCAATGATCCCGGCATAGCGCCGGCCCTGATCGTTGGCGGTGATATTGTTCCAGCCATCAAAGCGCACATTGCGCGCGAACGGGTGCAGGCCAGGGCGAGCATCGGAGTATTCGTAGAGGGTGCCGATCGGGCGGCTGTCATAGATATTGCCGGGGTTGCTGCCTTCGTCATCCTGCTTTTCGGAAACGAACAGCACCACGTTCAGCACGCCATCGAGGGTGGCGACGTCCACCAGGTAGGCAAAACTGTCTTCGCTCATGTCGGCGACGGTGGCCAGGGGAAAGCGCTGCCACGGCTCATCCTCGACCTGGGTATAACGCTGGTCGCGGGGCAGGGGCTGCAGGCTCTTGGGATCAACCTGGGATAGTGCCGGTACTGGCGTCAGCAGCTTGATCTGCTGGTCGTAGGCGACTTCCAGGCAGGCGGCAGTCTCGCAGCGATTGCGCACCTCGCGCAGCCAGAAGTTCTCCAGCTCACGGAAAATCTTGCGGTCCTTGAGCGGCTTGTAGCGCTCGTTGAGCGTGTCGTCCTTGGCCGACAGCGACGGCGTGGTGCAGATGGCGGTTTCCAGCAGGGTACTGGCCTTGCTGCAGTCAAAGCCCGCGGCAACGGTTGCGGGGCTGTGCAGGCAGGCAGCGAACAGGGCGGCAGGAAGCAGGCGCGCGGCGGCTTTCATCGGACATCCATGTGAATTTGAGCAAGGTGCGGATGATACGTCAGCAAGGGCCATTGCGGAATCTGCCGCAGCAATGGCCAGCCTCGGGCTTCACGTGAACTGAATGAAGAAAAATCCTCCCTCGTCACCTTCCTTGCCGCGCCGCGCCTGGCGGTTCACATACAGGTAGCCGATGCCGTCCGCCAGCAGGCCTTCATGGGCAGGGCTGGCCTTGGCAATGTCGCTGTCCAGCAGTTGCATGAGGAACTGATAGCGCTGTGGTTCGTAGATCGGGTCCTGCAGCCACGAAGGGCGTCCCAGCGGCTTGCTGACTTCCAGGCCACTGTCCTCGTCGGCCAGCTCTTCGTCTTCTTCCTGCGCGCTGAGCGGTTCGAACTGAATGAAGCTGCGCTCCAGCAGCAAGGGCGGAACGGCTGGCAGCAGCTCCTGCTCGGCGAGGGTATGCAGAATGACGCGGGCATAACCATTGCCGGTCTTGTCCAGGTCATCCTGCTGGTTGACCGTGTAGTGCCGCTGTACGGCGCGGTTGAAGGCGCCGCCGTGCTGGCGGGCGGTGATGAACACGGTCAAGGCCATGCCGGCCGGTATGAAGTTGATCGGCAGGAACCGCTCGGTGATCGTGCACAGCGGAGTCATCGGTTCCTGGGTGTCGGGCGTCAATGGCCACAGGTCCAGGCGTGGCAGACGGGCGCCGCCACCGACCTGGCCGAGGCCTCGATCGTTGCTGCCAAGAAGGATTTTTTGCGAGTCCATGATTAGTAACACCCCTTACGTTTGGCGAAGGATTCGGCATATCGCCGGGCGATGCGCAGTTGAGTCTGGGTGATTTTGCCTTTGCTGACCAACGAGTTGTGAATGGCTTGGGACATAAGGCGGATTTCCAGCTTGCCTCTTTTGAGCATCTGGTTGGGCTTGAGCCCCAATTGTCGCCGCAGGCGGTTTTCTTCAAGGTGAACGGCGTCGTGGTTCTTCGGCGAGAGCGCCATCGAAGGGTTGCCTTTGACCCGTTTGCCGGTGGCAATGCCCTTGTCTTCGAGGAACTTGTTGCGCATCAGTTCGTGGGCTTCGAGCTTGTCGCCGCGGTGTGCCTTGGCACCGTAGCCTGCGGTTTCACCCTCCTTGAGCAAGCCCCACGGGTCGATCCAGCCTAGTGGGTTTGGCGCGTACTGGTAGAGGTTGATTCCACCGGCCAGACCGATCGGGTCCGGCTGGGTGAAGCGGCCGATATCCGGGTCATAGAAACGGAACAGGTTGTAATGCAGGCCGGTTTCGCGGTCCAGGTACTGGCCCTGGAACCTGAGGTTCTGCTCCTCGATGAAATGCGCCTCACGCACTTCCTGCAGGGTATTGCCCCAGACCTGATAACGCGCCTGCCAGACAGTTTCGCCGCTGTCTTCGCTCAGTTGCCCAGGCATGCCGTTGAGATCGTTGTGGTAGTAGCGAACTTGCTGCTGCGCACCAGTGCCGTCAACCCGGGCCAGCGCTTCGTAGCTGTCCTCGACATACAGGTACAGGCTGGTCTGGCTGTGGCGGTGTTCCTGTAGCAGGCGCAGTCCGTCCCAGGCGAAGCAGGTCTGGTCGAGCAGGTTGCCCTGGTCATCGTACTCGCTCTTCTCGACACGCCGCCCCAGCGGGTCGTAGCGCATGTTCAGTACCCGCTCGCGACCGCCGTGCTGGCTGCGCACTTGCACCAGGCGGTGTTCGGCATCGTAGCTGAAGTGCTGGATGCCGCGCCGGCTGCTGCGTTTTTCAATCAGGCGGCCGAAGCCGTCGTAGTGGTAGCGTTTGTCCTGGTAGGTGAGCACGCGGTTGTGGCGCACCAGGCCCATGCCCGTCAGCGATCCGTCGAGCAGGTTGGCGGCGGCGTCGTAGGCGAAGGCTTCGCTCTGGCCCTGGCCGGCGTCCTGGCTGGCCATGATCCGCCCGCTGGCATCGTAATGCAGCAGTTGCTGGTGCTGGCTGCCGGGCTGCTGGTTGAAACGGCTGATTAGGTTGTCAGCCGGATCGAAGTCGAAGCGTTGCTGCACGGTGGCCGGCAGTTGCGGCGGCTGGAGGTTGGGGCGGCGCAGCCGTGAACGCAAACGACCGCTGCGGTCGTACTCGCTGCGGGTGTTGATACGTCCCTGGGTGCGCAGCACTTCGCGGTGCAGGCGGTCGCGCTCGAAATCGCTGATCACCTTGCCATCGAGGTTGAGCTGGTGCAGATGACCGCTGCCGTAGTACAGGCGGTTGAGCCAGCGGCCATCGGGCAGCTGGGTCTGGATCAGGTTGCCGAGTTCGTCGTAGTGATGCTGCAGCACTCCGCTGGCACTGTGTTCCTCCAGCAGTTGGCCAAGGGCGTCGTAAGCGAAGGCCAGTTGTTCGCTGTTGCCTGCCTTGTCGGTAAAACTGATTGCCGTCAGTTGATCGAGAGGATCGTAGCTGTACAGGGTTTCGCCGTCGTCGGTCTGCTTGCTGATCAAGCGTCCGACGGCATCCCGGCGTAACTGATGGATGATCGGTGCACTGCCGCCATGGGGAGCGGGGAGGTACTCCAGGCAACCGAGGTTATCCAGCGGGTCGTAGTGGTAGCGGCTGGCGCTGCCGTCCAGATCCTGCTGTTCAGTCAGGCGATCAAGCAGGTCCCAGCTGAACCTGTAGCTCTCGCCATTTTCGTTGCTCAGCGCTTGCAGGCGACCATAGGCATCGTAACTGAACTGTACCAGTCGACCATGCGGGTCGATACGCTGATGCACCTGGCCGCGACGGTTGTAGCGGTAGTGGGTGGAGTGCCCGGCGGGGTCGGTATAGCTGTTGAGCTGGCCGTTGCGATCAAGCTGATAGTGCTCACTGCGCCCATCGGGCAATTGCGAGCCGAGCAATCGGCCCTGGGCATCGTACTGGTACTCGGTACGTTCGCCGAGGGCATCGGTGACAGCCTGCAGATGCCCGCGCCGGTCATAGCTGAAGCGGGTCGGATACCCTGAGCAATCGACCTGCTCAATCAGCAGGCCCAATTCGTTCCAGCGCAGGTGCTTGTGCTTGCCCGCCGCATCGATGATCTCCACCACCTGGCCGCGTTCGTCATGGCGGTAGCGGGTGGTGTGGCCCAGCGGGTCGGTTTCGCTGCTGCAGTTGCCGCGTTGATCGTAGCGGTAGCTCCAGCGCTTGCCGGCCTTGTCGGTCTGTACCCGGGGCAGCGACCAGTGTTCCAGCCACAGGGTTGACTCGCTGCGGCCCAATGGGTCGATGCTTTCGCAGAGGTTGCCGGATTCATCGTACAGATACTGCCATTGCCCGCCCTGCGGGTCGGTGGCGGCCAGCAGCTGGCGTTCGTCGTTCCACTCGAAATGCCAGGTGTGGCCGAGGGCGTCGGTGTACTGGGTGATCTGGTACTGCGGGTTCCAGTGGCGGCTGCTGACCCGCTGCAGGCCGTCGGTGACCCGGGTGATGCCGGCTTCGAGGTCGTAGTCGAAGCGGTATTCGTCGCCGTCGTCGGTCCAGTGCCGGGCCACGCGCCAGTCGTCTGCAGCACGAGTCCATTCGTAGAAGCAGCGCAGGCCGCTGGGCAACTGGTGCTCGATCATGCGCCGGCCCTGGTCGTAGGCGAAGCGCCGTTGCAGCTGGCCAGCGGCATCGCGGACTTCGGCCAGGTCGCCGTTGCTGTCGTAGGCATAGCTGACCAGCAGTTCGCTCGACTCGTCGCGGTACAGGCGCTCGATATGGCTGACCCGTGCCGGCCACTGGGCGCTGTAAACCAGCTGCACCTGGACCTCATCGAAAGTGTCACGCAAGCGTAGTAATCGTCCGCTGGTGTCGTAGTCCAGGTAGATGCGGTTGTCGTTGCGGTCACCCAGTTGCGCCAGGCGCAGGCGTTGCGGATTGTTCGGGGTCGGCTGGAACAAGCGATAGAGACCGTCGACGCTTTCGATCAGCAGCTCGCCATTGTGCGCGCGACGCACGCTGAGGCCTTCGCCGGCGCTGAACACGGCATCACCACGAGGGATATGGCCCATGTCGACGACCCGTGCCTGTTCGTCGGTGAACAGCAGGCGCTCGCCGCCTTCAGGATGCGCTTCGATGGCGACGAAGACTTCGTAGTCGACACTCCAGCCAGCGCCAAACAGGCCGTCGCGGCGTTCATCCCGGCTGTTGTAGTAGCGCTGCCAGTCCAGCGGGATCAGTCCGGGCAGGCTGAAATCGAGTTCGGCTTCGCCGCTCAACAGCTTGGCGCCTGTGGGGCTGTGGACCGGGTTGGGTGAGCCGGCGATGGCGTTGGTGATTGCGCCGGTCACCTGGCTGGTGACGGCGCTGCTGATGCCGCCAATCGCCATGCAGCCGAACTTGCTGTAGAACTTGCCGCCGCGCCCGCGCAGCATCATCAAGGCGGTAATCGCCAGGCCGATGCCCGGGGTCTTGCCGCTGCGAATCTCGCGGACCACGATCGAGCCGCCGCCGATGCGCACGTTATCGGAGACCAGCCCGGCGTCGACGATCACCGCCTCGCAGGTGCTGCGATCGCCGCTGCGACAGGCCGGGTGGCCGTTGATGGTGACCTTGCTCGAGCCTTCGGCCAGGTACTGCGGCGGCATCGGCGGGTGCTTGCTGCAGAGGATCTTGTCGTCGTCGGCAGGCTCGGTGTTCGGCGCCGGGCTGGCGACCGTAGGCCGCCACATCTGCGAAAAAAAGCCCTTGGCCATGTCGAGGAAGCTTTCTTCCTCCTCCTCGGCCGGCGGCTGAGCCGCGTCGCTGCCGGCGAGCGCCGCGGCGGCAACGATGACGCCTGCAGCGCGTGCGGCCGGTTTGCCATTGGTGTGGGTATTCTTCGAGCCGGTGAGGATGTTGGCCTGCACCGAGGGCGGGAACAGGAAGTTGCCGATGCCCTCGCATAAACTGCTTAAGCCCTTGTCGGCCCCGGTCTTGCTCATGGCCACGCCGACCACAATGCCCACCACTGCACCCAGCACGAAGCAGCCCAGGCCGCCGGTAGCCACGGTAAGGCCCAGCGCCGCGGTCACCGCCGCGGTGGCCAGCATGCCGATGGCGACGTTGGCGGCGACTTCCAGCACGCCGCTGACGATGTCGGCCATCATCGAGGTGTGCATCAGCGCGTCGCCCTGACGAGCGGCCCAAAGAGCGTCAGACATGCAGGGTGCTCATCAGGTCAGGGCGTCGAAGTTCAATGATTGCTTGATCGCCGCCCAGTGCGCCGCCTCGGCATCGCCCAGCGGTTGGGCCTTGACGTAGCTCAGGGCGAACATCTTGCGAGTGCCCGGTAGCACCAGGGCGAGCTGGTACTGATAGACCTTTTCGTTGCCCTTGCTGAACTGGCTGCGCAGCTCGATGCCGTCCACCGACTGCTCGGCGCCCAGGCGCACGGCCTGGCCAGGTTGAAAACGCAGGTCCTTGACCTGTTGTTGCAGACGTTCAAGCTGACCGTCGAAGTTGCTTTGCAGGGTTTCGCCGTCGGCCAGCAGGCTGCGGCTGACGATCAAAGATGTGCCGAGCTTGGCAAAGCGCAGGATATTGATGGTGGTGTCCTGCACCTCGACATCGGGCAGGGCAAACTGGAATTCGTTGAGACGATAAGTCATGACGCAGGAATCTCTTTATTGGCTGGCTTTGGGCTTGGGGAAGATCGCTTCCACGGCGCCATCGATGGTGCCTTTGACGCCTTGCCCGTCCGGAGTGGCGCCGGGGGCGCCGCCGATGTTCAGGTCCAGGGTGCCGCCGGTGTTGAACTGGGCATTGCCTTCGGCGTTGAGGTTGAACTGCACGCCGGTGAGGTTGATCTGGCCGCTGGCGTTGAGCTCGAGCACACTCTTGCCACACACCAGGCGCAGGTTCTCGCCGACCTCGATCAGGTAGCTGCGGCTGATGCTGTCGGTCTTGGTCGAGCCCACCAGCAGGATGTCGTCGCGCTTGACCGCGCGAATACGGTCTTCGCCGATGGTCGCCACTTCGCTGAAGTCCACCACCTTGTTGCGGTTGTGGCCCACCCAGTGGCTCTCGTCGTTCTCGACCTCGATGTCCTGGTTGCGCTCGGCATGGATGTACAGCTGCTCGGCGCCCTTCTTGTCCTCCATGCGGATTTCGTTGAAGTTCGCTGGCGTGCCACCTTTGCTCGAACGGCTTTTCATCCCGCTCTGAGTGGCATTGGCCGGCAGGTCGTAGGGCACGGTCTGCTCGGCGTTGTACACCCGGCCAGTGATGATCGGCCGGTCCGGATCACCTTCAAGAAAGCTGACGATCACTTCCTGGCCGATCCGCGGGATCTGCATCGAGCCCCAGTTCTTGCCGGCCCAGGCCTGGGACACGCGGATCCAGCACGAGCTGTTCTCGTTGGACTGGTCATGGCGGTCCCAGTAGAAGTGCACCTTGACCCGGCCATACTGGTCGGTCCAGATCTCTTCACCGGCCGGACCGACCACGATGGCGGTCTGCGGTCCCTTGACCTGCGGGCGCAGGGTGCTGGCCAGGGGGCGGAAGCTCTGCTGCGCATCGATGCAGCTGAGGTTGCTTTCGAACTGCGCGTTGCCGCCACCGGCACCGGTTTCCAGACGCTCCTGGACGACGTAGTAGCGGGCGCCGACGATCAGGTACTCGCGGTTCTGGTCCTGGCGGCTGAACCCGCTCATGCTGAACAGGTTGCCCGCTGCCAGGCCCCGGGCGTTGCCGCGCAGCTCGATGCGCTCGTGCAGGCTTTGCAAGGCCTCGATGCGGGTACGGGCGTAATGCTCGCCGTCCTCGCTCTGCACGTAGGTGCCGGGGTAGTCGTATAGCGGGTAATCGCCAGCGGTGTGCGGACGCGGCATTTCCGAGCGCACGTCGATGCGTGCGCTGGGGCGCTGGAAGTCATAGTCGTTGAGCTCCAGCGAGCCGGATTGCACCTCCTGGGCCAGATGCCAGTCGTTGAGGTGGTCGCGCTCGCGATGCTGGCCATCAGGTGGAAAGTACGGCACCGATTCGTAGCCCGGCACTACCTGATGGGCGCCATAGGCATCGGCCAGCACCAGCACGTGACGGTCCTTTTCGTGGCGGAAGTAGTAGTAGATACCTTCCTGTTCCATCAACCGGCTGACAAAGTCGAAGCTGGTCTCACGGTACTGCACGCAGTATTCCCACTCACGGTAGGGGCGGCTGAGACTGTCTTCGAAGTCGGAAAAACCCAGGTCGCGAAACACCTGCTTGATGATCTGCGGGATGGTCTGGTTCTGGAAGATGCGGCAATCGGAGGTCTTGCTCAGCAGCCACAGCCACGGCCGCAGGGTCACCCGGTAACTGGCGAACTGGCCGCGGTCGATGCTCTGGCTGCAGCGCGACACGATGCCGTGAAAATACCGCGAGCGGCCCAGGTCCAGTTGCAGGCTCAAGCTCATGGGCTTGCCCAGCAACTGGTTGAGGTCGATGGACGAGTTGTCCGAGGTCAGCTGCAACTCGTAGTCGAACAGCCGCCCCAGCTCTTCGCCGCCACCCATTTCCGCCAGGATCAGGGCATCCGGGCCCAGCGGGCTGTTGATCTGCGCCAGTCGGGTGAATTGCTTGAATAGCATCGTTTATCTCGTCAAACGCGCCATCACGGCGCGTCGCTGAAGTGGTAGTGCAGCTCGTTGGCGTGGCAGCTGATGCGCACCCCGGCCAGGGCCTTGCCTTCGAGCATGCGCGTCAGGAACTCGCGGCTCATGTCCGGCAACAGGCTGTTGGTCAGGATCGCGTCGATCATCCGTCCGCCGCTTTCAGTCTCGCTGCAGCGCGAGACGATCAGGTCGACCACCTCGTCGTCGTAGTCGAAGGCGACCTTGTGGGTGCCTTGTACGCGCTTGCGGATGCGTTCGAGCTGCAGGCGGGTGATGGCCTTGAGCATCTCGTCGCTGAGCGGGTAATAGGGGATGGTCACCAGACGCCCGAGCAGTGCTGGCGGGAAGATCTCCAGCAGCGGTTGGCGCAGTGCGGTGGCGATCGCTTCCGGTTCGGGGATGTTCTGCGGGTCCTTGCACACCTGGGAAATCAGCTCGGTACCGGCGTTGGTGGTGAGCAGGATCAGGGTGTTCTTGAAGTCGATCACCCGGCCTTCGCCGTCTTCCATCACGCCTTTGTCGAACACCTGGAAGAAGATCTCGTGCACGTCCGGGTGGGCCTTCTCCACCTCATCCAGCAATACCACGCTGTAGGGCTTGCGCCGCACCGCCTCGGTCAGCACACCACCTTCGCCGTAGCCGACATAGCCGGGCGGGGCGCCCTTGAGGGTCGAGACGGTATGGGCTTCCTGGAACTCGCTCATGTTGATGGTGATGACGTTCTGCTCACCGCCATACATGGCTTCGGCGAGGGCCAGGGCGGTTTCGGTCTTGCCCACCCCGGAGGTACCGGCGAGCATGAACACGCCAATCGGCTTGTTGGGGTTGTCGAGGCCGGCGCGGGAAGTCTGGATGCGCTTGGCGATCATCTGCAGGGCATGGTCCTGGCCGATGATGCGCTTGGCCAGGTGCTGATCGAGCTTGAGCACGGTTTCCAGCTCGTTGCGGGCCATGCGCCCGACCGGGATGCCGGTCCAGTCGGCAACCACCGAGGCCACGGCCTGATAGTCGACGGTCGGCAGAATCAGCGGGGTTTCACCTTGCAGGTCGCTCAGGCGTTGTTGCAGGTCGATGAGTTTTTCGCGCAGCTCATGGCTCTGTTCGCTGCCCGTGTCGCGGTCGACCACGCCGACGTTTTCGCGCAGTTGCGCACGGGTGGCCAGCAGTTCGTCGACCAGGGTTTTCTCTTCGGCCCAGCGGCTTTCCAGTTCGGCCAGGCGCTCGCGCTCAGCAGCCAGCAAGGTTTCAGACTGTTGCTGGCGGTTGCCGATGGCGATACCGATCGCCTGTTCGCGGGCGATGATCTGCAGCTCGGTTTCCAGTGCCTCGATGCGCCGGCGGCTGTCATCCACTTCAGCCGGCACCGCGTGCAGGCTGATGGCGACGCGGGCGCAGGCGGTGTCGAGCAGGCTGACGGACTTGTCTGGCAACTGGCGCGCCGGGATGTAGCGGTGGGAGAGCTTGACCGAAGCTTCGAGGGCTTCATCGAGGATCTGCACCTGGTGGTGCTGCTCCATGGTCGAGGCCACGCCGCGCATCATCAGCAGCGCCTTGTCTTCGCTCGGCTCGGCGACCTGCACCACCTGGAAGCGGCGGGTCAGGGCCGGGTCTTTCTCGATGTGCTTCTTGTACTCGGCCCAGGTGGTGGCGGCCACGGTGCGCAGGCTGCCGCGGGCCAGGGCTGGCTTGAGCAGGTTGGCGGCATCACCGGTACCGGCCGCGCCACCGGCACCGACCAGGGTGTGGGCTTCGTCGATGAACAGAATGATCGGTTTCGGCGAGGCCTGAACATCCTCGATGACCTGGCGCAGGCGCTGTTCGAACTCGCCCTTCATGCTTGCCCCGGCCTGCAGCAGGCCGACATCCAGGCTGCGCAGTTCGACGTCCTTGAGCGAAGGCGGGACATCGCCGGCGACGATACGCAGGGCAAAGCCTTCGACCACTGCGGTCTTGCCCACACCGGCTTCACCGGTGAGGATCGGGTTGTTCTGCCGGCGACGCATGAGGATATCCACCAGTTGGCGGATCTCTTCATCACGGCCGACGATCGGGTCGAGCTTGCCGCTGCGCGCCTGCTCGGTGAGGTCAACGGTAAAGCGCTTGAGCGCTTCCTGTTTGCCCAGGGCGCTGGGGGCCATGGCACCGCTGGCTTCGCCCGGCACGGCGCCGGCATTGAAACCGTCGCTGGCGCTCAGGGCGTTTTCCGGCGAATCACCGACATACTCGTCAAAACGTTCGCTGAGGGCTTCGACCTTGATCTTGGCAAACTCCGACGACAGGCCGAGCAAGGCATTGCGCAGGCTCGGGGTCTTGAGGATACCGAGCACCAGGTAGCCGGTGCGCACCTGGCTTTCGCCGAACATCAGGCTGCCATACACCCAGCCACGCTCGACGGCTTCTTCGACGTGGGAAGACAGATCGGTGATCGAGGTCGAGCCGCGGGGCAAGCGGTCCAGGGCATCGGTCAGCTCACGGGCCAGGCGCGCGGGCTCAAGGTTGAACTGGCGGATGATGCGGTGCAGGTCCGAGTCCTGCAGTTGCAGCAGTTGATGAAACCAGTGGGCCAGTTCCACATAAGGGTTGCCCCGCAATTTGCAGAACACCGTGGCGGCCTCGATGGCCTTGTAAGCGACGCTGTTGAGTTTGCCGAACAGCGCGGCGCGGCTGATTTCACCCATGTTCCGGACTCCTTGTGGATTGCGATGCGGTCGCCTGCTCGGCGTAGTACCGAGCCAGTGTCAGATCCCTGGCATCGTGTTGCGGGCGGCCCAGCCAGGTATCGAAACCCAGGCGTCGACCGGTGTTGAGTTGCAGGGCGGGTATCTGCTCCTGCTGCAGGATCAGGTTCAGGTCCCAGTCCAGCTCGTGCCCCTGATGCTCGGCGACCCAGGCCACCAGCTCGCCAAAGGCACTGCCATCGGGCAACAGTGACAGGTACTGGTCCAGGCTCAGCGGCCCCAGGCAGATGCGAAACTTGTGCTGGCGGTCCCAGACGTGGCTGCCCAGGCACACATCCATGCCCAACTGGTTGGCGCTCGCACCCAGGCGGCTGCGCTCCGGCAGTTGTAGCCACTGACCGACATATTCCTCGATGCTCACCGGCACGCCGAAGTACGCCCCGAGAATGCCACGCAGGCCATCCGGGTAGCGGGTCTGGGCGGCGAGATGGCCGCTGTAGTGCAGCTTGGCGGTGTCCGGCAACGGGCCCTGGTCGCGCAGCGCCGGTGTGCCGCGGCCGCTCAGGGCGGCCAGGCGCGCGGCCCAGTAGTCGTCATCGGGGCGGTCATGGCTGACCGTCGGCCGTGCCTCGGCCCAGGCCCGGTAGAACAGGCTCAGCAGGCGGTGATGAAACACATCGAGAAAGCGCTTGCTGGTGCTGTCGGCGTTATTGCGCTGGCGCTCGCGCATGTACTCGGTCAGGTGCAGGGGCAGGGGGCCGTTGGGGCCGCCGAGGCCAAAGAAGAACTGCTCCAGGCGCGCCGGGCCCTGCTCTGTGGCAGGCGTCAGCGATGCCAGGGTTGCCGGCGCAAAAGCGCAATCGAGCTGCTGGCCAAGGCGAACCGGCTCATCGGCCAGGCGCAGGGAATGGCCGAAGCGTGGCAACTGCGGCGACTCGCACTCAAGCCGGCGCAGGGCCTGGAAGAAATCGTAGTTCCAGGGTTCGGCCTGCATCTCGCTGAGGATGTTCACAGGGTCGGACGGCGTCCGGGCTTGGCTTTCCATCGCATGATCTCGCCGCGTTCGGTGGTACGGAGCACCGTCTCGGTAAAGCTGTTGATCGACACGTAACGTGCCAGGAAACGCTCGAACACTGCACCGAGGAGGAACACCCCGGTGCCGCGGAAGGCGTTCTCATCGAACTCCAGGGTGATCTCCAGGCCACGGCCAAAAACGATCGGCCCGGGCATTGGCAGCCGTCGCGTGCAAGCCTTGCTGCTGACCTCACGCAGGCCGTCGATCTGCAGTTGCAGGGCGGCGTCATGGCTGTCGCCGTACAGGCGCAGCAGCTCGCGCAGAGCGGCGGCGCCCTGGCCCTGTTCGGTCAGCGACAGGTAGTTCAGCGACAGCTGGCTGATCAGGCGCCAGGCCTTGTTGTCATGGGCGTGGCTGGCACGCGGCCGGCTTGGCCCGGCCAGGCAGCGAATGGCGGCCACTGGCGCGCTGTCGGCCAGAGTGAAATCGCTGCGGCCATCGCCAACGTTCATGAACAGCGGCAGATCGCGGTTGGTACACAGGGCGCTAACGCCCAGTTGGCGCAGGTCATGGCGGTAGGGCGCTTGCTGACCATCGACCAGGCTGATGAAGGTCTCGCTGCCCATGTAGGTCGAGCGGGTGCCGTTGCGCCGCTGTTCGCTGGAAAGCATGCGTGGCTCGCGGCGCACGATGTAGTACGCCTGGTCACGGCCATAGCGCGCTGGATCGCGCACGGCATAGAACGGCAGGAAACTCTGGTCGGGGCCGGTGCCGTGACCGGTCACACTGCTCAGCGAGTGGATCTCGAAATCTGTCGGCCGGGTGCGGTCAGCGATCACGTGGTGCTCGTTGACCCGGTCGCTCAGGTGGATCCGGTCGACACGGCGCGGGAACAGATTGATCGCCGGAGTACAGAAGGGCACGAACTGCTCGACGCCGACGCTGCCTTCCAGCGTCTGGTCGTAGCGCTCGAACAGCACGATCAGCTCCAGCTCCTGCCCGTCGCAACGTTTTACCGCGCGACTCAGCTCGGCGAACTCGACGAACAGGAAACGCTGCGGCAAAGCGAAGTATTCCTGCAGCAGGCGGTAACCCTGGAACGCCTGCGGGACCACCGGCAAGGCTGCCTCGCGGTCATCGAAGCCGCACGGGCGCAGGGCCGAGGCAGGAATGCGCTCGACCCAGTCGCTGCCGGGCTGGCGCGCGAACACCGCACAGGCGTTGCCCAGCAACTGCTCATAAAGGCGAAACGGCAGTTCATCGGCGCCGTTGAGGTACAGCGGCAGGCTGCTGAGGTCGAGCGCGTTGAACGGCAGCTCGGCGCCGGTACGCAAGGTAATGCGCAACCCGGCGCGGGCTTTCGGCTCACTGGCGGCAAGGCGCCCGAGGTTGGCTGCGGGATTGCCGAAGTATTCGGCCTGGGCCACCTGCAGCGGCCACAGCGTGACCGGGTGGGCACTGCGAAATTCACAGGGCGTCTGCGAATTGCGGCCAAGGGTGGCGCGCAACACGCTGCCACGGGGCAGGGTGAAACCAGCACTGAGCGAACCTTCGTCAGGATCGGCCTGCATCTGCACCACGGCCATCGACGGCGTCGGTGCCAGGTAGTGCGGGTAGGCGATCTCCAGCAGGTTGTGGGTGAAGGTCGGGTACTCGGCATCGAGCTTGAGTTGTACCCGTGCGGTCAGGTAGGCAAAACCTTCGAGCAGACGCTCGACATAGGGGTCGGCGCAGTCAATGCCGGACAGGGTCAGACGCCCGGCGATCTTCGGGTATTCCCTGGCGAATTCTGCCGCGCTTTCACGGATGTGTTGCAGTTCCTGGTTGTACAGCTCGAGCAGGCGCGGGTTCATGGACGTCTCCGGCGCTCGGCGGGGGCAACCCGGACATGCCCGGATTCCAGGTCAAGGTCTGTGCGCAGCAGCAACGGCAGTGCCGCGGGCTGGGCCCACAGGTCGCCTTCGATCTCGAAACTCAGGGCGTTGTTGTTCATTTCCCCCGGTGCGACCTGGGCGCGAACCCGCAGGCTGCTGCGCAGGATGCGCGGTTCGAAGGTGGCGATGGCCTGGTAAATGATGCTCTCCAGAGCGCTGATATCAATGTTCGAGGCGCTGTTACCGGCCAGTGCCGGCAGGCCGTAGTTGACCACCGAGGTGCCGGCCGCAGTGTTGAGCGTGGCGCCAGCATCAAGCAGTGAGGTGGTATTGAGTAGCCAGGTGAGATCGCGCAGTACTGACGCCTTGAGCTGGTTCAGCGACAGCACGCGTTTGTCGTTGGCTTCTTGCAGGTTGCCGGGCTCGTCGTCGGTCAGACGATCGAGCAGCGAAGGCTGCAGGCGGTCACGTGCAGCGATTTCGGCTACCAAGGGGCGGCTCCGGTGGTGGGATTCAAGATTGCGTTGGCCTTATCGCGGGGCAAGCCCGCTCCTACCAGGTGGGAGCGGGCTTGCCCCGCGAAGAGGGCGAAACGCATCAGATCTTGACGTTCTGGCGCACGTTCCAGCCGTACTTGACCGGGCCGCCGTCTTTGGTGCCGTCAGCTTTCTGCGGCTGGTAATCGACCGTGACCTTGCCGAAGTTCAGGGTGACGTTTTCGGTCAGGCGGTCATCGCCGCCCGAGCCGCCGGTGCTCAGCGAGCTGATCAGCACTTCTTCGAGGTTGATGACCAGGTATTCAACCTGGCTTTCGCCACCGGCCTTGCGCACGGTCAGCTTGACCTTGTCGATGTGCTTGCCGCTGGAGCAATGCATCATCAGGTTAGGGCTGGACTTGTCGACGTACTTGGTCAGCGACAGGTCCTGGATGTTGACCTTGCCGGCGCCACCGCCACCGCCCATGTGCATGTTGCCGGACTGGGCCATGCCCCAGCTCCAGTTCAGCACATCGATCTCGTCCTTGTGGGCCTTGTCCATGGACTCGCCCTTGATGTCGCCGATCTTGATGAAAATATCAACTGCCATGTTGTCTCCAGAGTGTGGCTTCTACCACATTGTTTTTCAGTGCACGCCCCGCATTTGCGGGGCGCTTCAGCGAGCCAGGGCTCAGGCGCCCTTGGCCGATGGCAACTTCGATACCAGACGTAGCGACACGGTCAGCCCTTCGAGCTGGTAGTGCGGGCGCAGGTAGAAACGCGAGTTGTAGTAACCCGGGTTGCCTTCGACTTCTTCGACCACCACTTCGGCCGCCGCCAGTGGATGTTGGGCCTTGGTGGTTTCGGTGGAGTGGGCCGGGTCGCCATCGACGTAGTTGAGAATCCAGTCCTGCAGCCAGCGCTGCATCTCGTCCTTCTCTTTGAACGAGCCGATCTTGTCGCGCACGATGCACTTCAGGTAATGGGCGAAGCGACAGGTGGCGAACAGGTACGGCAGGCGCGCAGCCAGGTTGGCGTTGGCGGTAGCGTCCGGGTCGTCATACTCGGCAGGCTTTTGCAGCGACTGGGCGCCGATGAAAGCAGCGAAGTCGGTGTTCTTCTTGTGCAGCAGCGGCATGAAACCGTTCTTCGCCAGTTCCGCTTCACGGCGATCGGAGATGGCGATCTCGGTCGGGCACTTCATGTCCACGCCACCGTCATCGGTGGGGAAGGTGTGCGCGGGCAGGTTCTGCACTTCACCGCCGGACTCGACACCGCGAATCCGCGAGCACCAGCCGTAGTACTTGAACGAGCGGTTGATGTTCACCGCCATGGCGTAGGCGGCGTTGGCCCAGGTGTACTTGGTGCTGTCGGCACCGTCGGTGTCTTCTTCGAAGGCGAAGGCTTCCACCGGGTCGGTCTTGGCGCCATACGGCAGGCGCGCGAGGAAACGCGGCATGGTCAGGCCGATGTAGCGCGAGTCTTCCGATTCACGCAGCGAACGCCAGCCGGCGTACTCCGGGGTGGTGAAGATCTTGGTCAGGTCGCGCGGGTTCGACAGTTCCTGCCACGAGCCCATGCCCATCACGGTCGGCGAGGCCGCAGCAATGAACGGCGAGTGCATGGCGGCACAAACCTTGGACAGCTCGCCGAGCAGCTCGACGTCCGGTGGCGACTGGTCGAAGTAGTAATCGCCGACCAGGCAGCCATACGGCTCGCCGCCGAACTGGCCGTATTCCTCTTCGTACATCTTCTTGAACAGCGGGCTCTGGTCCCAGGCCGTGCCCTTGAATTTCTTCAGGGTCTTGTGCAGGTCGGGCTTGGAGATGTTGAGCACGCGGATTTTCAGCTGCTCGTCGCTCTCGGTGTTGTTGACCAGGTAGTGCAAGCCACGCCAGGCGCTTTCCAGCTTCTGGAACTCGGGGTGGTGGATGACCTGGTTGACCTGGGCAGTGAGCTTGGCGTCGATGGCGGCAATGATCGATTCGATCGACTTGATCGCGTCATTGGACACCAGGTCGGTTTGCGCCAGGGCCTGTTCGGCCAGGGTGCGTACCGCAGTTTCGACGGCTTCGCGAGCGCGCTCGGTCTTGGGTTTGAATTCTTGCAGCAACAGCGAGGCGAACTCGCTGGCTTGCTCGGTGGCCGCTGGCTGGGCCTGGGTATCACGCATCGGATCGGTCATGAGGCTATGTCCTGATTAAGCGTTCGGCTCGGGGTCCTGGGGCTTTGGCGCACTGGCCAAGGCCTGGAGCAGGGCCGGATCCTTGATGGCTTTCATGATGATTTCTTCGGCGCCGGTCTTGCCGTCCATGTAGGTCAGCAGGTTGGCCAGCTGGGTCCGCGCTTCGAGCAGCTGGTTCAGCGAATCGACCTTGCGCGCCACGGCGGCAGGGCTGAAGTCGTCCATGCTTTCGAAGGTGATATCCAGGCTCAGGTTGCCTTCGCCGGTCAGTTCGTTGGGTACATGGAAGGCTACCCGTGGTTGCATGGCCTTGAGGCGCGAGTCGAAGTTGTCGACGTCGACTTCCAGGAACTTGCGTTCGGCCACCGGCGCCAGCGGCTCGGCAGGCTTGCCCGCGAGGTCGGCCATGACGCCCATGACGAAAGGCAACTGGACCTTCTTTTCGGCGCCGTAGAGCTCGACGTCATACTCGATCTGCACCCGCGGCGCGCGATTGCGCGCAATGAATTTCTGAGAACTGGGGTTCGCCACGTTGTTCCTCCTGGTCGCAGGTGCGACGGTATTGGCGTCATCGATCGTTGCCGGTAACGGTGTTGCATATGTGCGTAGGGTCTGGCCCGCAGGCCTCAGTCGGTCTCAGGCCCGCGCAGGGTTTCGAATTGCGACAGCCCATCGGGGATCAGGTCGCGGACGATCGCGGCAAAATCGGCATTCACCAGATTTTTCGCGCGGTTCAACAGCACCGGCAGCGGGCTCGAGGGCTCGTGGCGGGCGTAGTACTTTAGAATTCGGTCGAGGCTGCGCAGCACCTCGTCGCGGCTGGCGATATCGGCCGAGGCACGGGCAACGGGGGCTGCAGGAGCCGCGCTGGCAAGAGACGCCGGGCTGTCGGCTGCGGTGCTGACTTCGCTGACTTCGCTGGTGTCGTTGGCGGCTTGCTCGCTTGCTGGCGCATGTTCGGCGAGGATTTGCGCGGCCTGGCGCAGCGGCTGTTTCAGGGCGCTGAGATCAACCCCGCTGGCCGACCCGACCTGCTCGTTGACGTACTGCTCGATTGCCTCGGTGGCTTCGCGGGCCTGCTGCAACGCCTCGCGGGTGGCCTGCAGTTGCTCGGCATCACTGTCGCGCAGGGCACCGCCGAGCTCGTCGGCATTGAGTGTCTCGCTGGCAAAGTGCTGCAGGCCGCTGGCGTGCAGGGCCGCGCGCAGGCTGACCGGGCCGAAAGCACGGGAGCGGGTCAGAAGGCTTTCGCGCAGCAGGGCGATGTTGGTCTCGCAGACCAGACCGGCGAGGGCGTTGATGCGCACCGTCGGGTCATTGTCGTCATCGGCGTCGAGTTGCGGGTGCACGTGCGGCCAATACTGGCGCAACAGGTCGTTGATCAGTTGCAGGGTGCTGGCAAGACCGGCAATGCCATGCAAGGCCAGGGCACTTTGCAACAGGAAATGAGTGACGCGAAGGTCTTTGCTGCGTTGCAGCAGGGCGGTGCAGGACTGTTCGATCTGCCGCCATTGGGGCGGTTCGGCAGGCTGGATGGCATCGCCCATGACACGTTCGGGCTTGCCTTGGGCATCACGCTCCAATTGCAGGAAGTCCGGGTCGTATTCAAGGTCGTCGCCGCAAGGAAAGTTCTCCGAAACGGCAGCGAGCAAATGCGCTGAGTTCACCAGATATCGATCTCCGTATCGTCCCGTGGTGGGGGTAGCTAATGTGCGCTAATTGGATTTGTGACGTAGCGCACATATTTTGCTGAGTTGTCCTTAGTTGATATCAAAGTGATATCACGCTTGTTCAGCAAGTCGCGCATTTTTGGTTTATTTCCAATTGGCTGTCAAGGTAAGCTATCGGCCCACCGTAACCTGAGTTTTGGGCCAAACAGGTTTTCTGACCTATTGGTCAGGGTGACGGTGGATGTCGTTTGAAACTGACAGAGTTCGGCTAAAGTTACCGAACATCGGACATTCAGTTGATTTTTCAGGGATTGGAAGCGAATCGCGTTATCTGCGCAAGGCCTGAAGCGGGTCCGCAGGCGATTCAGGATGTTGCTAAGGAGGCGTGATGTCGCTGAGTCTGACTATTACCAGTTATCACAAGATTACCCCTGGCCAATGTCCTGAAAAGTTCATCGAATCAGGTGCCATCAGCATTGGACGTGGCCCCGGTAATGATTGGGTATTGCCCGATCCGGAACGTCTGGTCTCTTCGCAACATTGTGTCATTCAATATAAAGACGGTCGCTACTACCTCACTGATAACAGTACGAATGGTGTCGAATTAATTCACGCCGGTATTCGTTTGCGTCGCGGTAACAGTGAGCCGCTGATGGATGGCGAAGTGATCCGCATTGGCGAGTACGAGATTCAGGCGCGCATCGATTCAAGCTTCAAAATGGAAGATGGCAATCCGTTAAGTCGCGATGCCTCCAACAGCTTCGAGGCGCTGATGGCCAATCAGGCTGGCGCCACCCCTACTCCTTCAGTCCCCGCCGCGCCTAAGTTCATCCAGGGGGCCTCGAGCAACGATACCCTTCCTGACCTGTTCGATTTTCTTGCACCGGCAAGCATTGCACCGGTGACCCAGCCCGATCATGTGCCTGCCCAACAGCATGACTTTCGCCCACCAACGCCAGTGCCGCCTGTTGTGCCAGCGCCGGCGAGCCCCGGGGTCATCCCCGAAGACTGGGACCCGTTCGCCGAACCTTCAGCTCCCACGCCCGCTCCTGTAGCCGCGCCGGCCGCGACCGCAATGCCCGCTCCGGGGCCCGTTGCCGAAGCCGTTGCGCAGCCCGCCCCGGCGCCCGTTGTCGAAGCCCTTGCGCAGCCTGCCGACTCAAGTGCGTTGGTCCAGGCATTCCTGCGCGGTGCAGGTCTTGAGCAGTTGCGAATCGACAGCGCCCAGGTAGAGGCGCAGATGGAAGCCCTCGGCCGTAGCTACCGGCTGATGGTCGAGGGTCTGATCGATGTACTGCGTGCGCGCAGCAGCCTCAAGGGTGAGTTCCGCATGCAGCAGACCATGATCCGCCCGGCGGAAAACAACCCGCTCAAGTTCGCTCCGAATGCCGATGAAGCGCTGCTGTTGCTGCTGCGGCACGGCAATCACGCGTTCATGGCGCCGGATCAGGCAGTACGCGACAGCTTCGACGACCTGCGCGCGCATCAGTTGGCTGTGATGGCGGGTGTTGAAGCGGCCATCAAGCACCTGCTCGCACGCTTCGAGCCGGCACAGCTGGAGTCGCGGTTAGGCGAGCCGGCCGGCCTGTCGAAACTGTTCGGCAGCTCGCGCCAGGCGCAGTACTGGCAGCAGTTCACCGAGCTGTACAGCAAGATCTCCGGGGAAGCCGAAGACGACTTCCAGGACCTGTTCGGGCGCGAGTTCAGCCGCGCCTATGAGGAGCACAGCGCGCGTCTGCAACGCTCCTGAAACAAACGGAAAGTGCCACGTCATTGAGGACGCAGGATGATTCGAACAATGCTGATGGCGGCGGTGACCACACTGTTGCTCAGTGGTTGTAGCAAGGATGAAGTCGCAGCACCGGTCCAGCCCGAGGTGGCAGGGCCTACCAGCGTGACCTTGTATTTCAGTGCCGCCGCCGGGCTCAACCCGGGCGCCAACGGCCAGGCCGCGCCTGTGCGCGTGCGCATTTTCGAACTGAAGAACAGCGCCAACTTCAACCGCGCCGATTATTTCGCCCTGGCCGAACGTGCTCCGGCGACCCTGGGCGCCGACCTGATCGATCAGGACGAAGTGCTGGTGCAGCCTGGTGAGCAACTGCGTGTCGAGCGCCCGCTGAGCTCGACCACCCGCCAGATCGGCCTGGTGGTCGGCTACCGCGAGGTCGATCAGGCGCAGTGGCGCAGCCTGCTGCCCGTGCCGCCGCTGGATTACCAGATCAGCCTCGATGTCCGCGCTGTGCGCAGCGCTGCCCATACCTCCCCAACCAGTACCGCCCAATAGGCGATCGGAGAAGCCATGTCCTGGAACAATCGTGTGGTCTGGTCGGAAGGCATGTTCCTCGGAACCCAGCACTTTCAACAGCATGACCGTTATCTCGAAAATCTGATCGATGCCCGCAGCCGGCCACTGTCGGCGGGCGCCTGGGGTTTTTCCGAGCTGCTGATCGACCAGGGCCTGCTGGCCCAGGGAAAACTGGCCATCGTTTCGGCTCGGGGCCTGCTGCCTGACGGCACACCTTTCAACATCCCCCAGGATGACTTGGCGCCAAGCCCGCTGAACATCGATGACAACCTGCGTGATGGCCTCGTGTACCTGGCCTTGCCGCTCAAGCGCGCCGGTGCCCGCGATACGGTCGACGAGGGCGAGACGCTGGGCGGTGCGCGCTATGTCAGCCGGGTGGCCGAAGTGCGCGACGACAACGCGCCGTTCGAGAATCGCTCGCCGGTCGCTCTCGGTTCCCGTGCCCTGCGCCTGATTACTGCCGAAGAGGGCCTGAGCGACTATGCCGCGCTGGGCCTGGTACGTATCAAGGAAAAGCGCGCCGACCGCGCCCTGGTCCTGGATGACAGCTATATCGCGCCAGTGCTGGATGTATCGGCGAGCAAGAGCCTGTCGGCATTTCGCAGCGAACTGCTGGGCCTGCTGCATCAACGCGGCGAAGCGCTGGCCGGGCGGGTGGTAGCCTCGGGTGCCGGCGGCGCTTCGGAAATCGCCGACTTCATGCTCCTGCAACTGGTCAACCGCGCCCAACCGCTGGTCGAACACCTGAGCCAGTTGAGCCCGTTGCACCCGGAGCGGCTTTACAGCGAGCTGGTCAGCCTGGCCGGTGAGTTCGCCACCTTCTGTGCCAGCAACCGTCGCCCGGGCGAGTTCCCGGTGTACCAGCATGATGACCTGGCAGCGAGCTTCGCCCCGGTCATGCAGGCGCTGCGCGAAGCCCTGTCGATGTTGATCGACAGCAAGGCCACGCCCATCCCGATCGTCGAGAAGGCCTACGGCATTCACGTGGCCATGCTGGCTGACCGCAGCCTGCTCGATAACGCCAGCTTCATCCTCGTGGTGCGCGCCGACGTGCCGAGCGAGACCCTGCGCGGGCGCTTTGCCCAGCAAAGCAAGATCGGTGCGGTCGAACACATTCGCGACCTGGTCAACCTGCAACTGCCGGGCATCGGCCTGCTGCCGTTGCCGGTGGCGCCACGGCAGATCCCGTTCCATGCCGGCTCCACCTACTACGAACTCGATCGCGGCAGCGAGCATTGGCAGCAACTGCAGAACGCCGGGGGCTTTGCTTTCTACGTCGCCGGCGAGTTCCCGGGGCTGAACCTGGCCTTCTGGGCCATCCGAGGATAAGCCGCGATGCAGCCTAACGACCCGTCGGCACCGCCGGCCAACGACCGTACCCAGTTCATGCCGCGCCCCGGTGGCCGTGGCCCACAGGCGGATATGCCTGAGCCGGCTGCGCCGCCGTCGATGCCGGCACAGCCGTTGCCCGGTGGCCAGGCACTTGGCCTGAACCCGCTGGAAAGCGCCGCCGGCCCGTTGTTGGCATTGCTGACCCGCTTGCGTAGCACCATCGCCCATCCGGCCCCGGCCAGCCTGCGTGCGCAGTTGCTGGCCTATCTGCGTCAGTTCGAAGAGCGCGCCGAAGCCGCCGGGGTGGCGCGTAACGAAGTGCTGCTGGCGCGTTACGCCCTGTGCACCGCTCTCGATGAAGCCGTACTCAGTACGCCTTGGGGCAGCAGCAGCGACTGGGGCAAGCAGAGCCTGCTGATTACCGTGCACAACGAAGCCTGGGGTGGCGAGAAGGTATTCCAGCTGCTTGAACACTGCCTGCAGAGCCCGCGCGAACGTCTGTACCTGCTGGAGTTGCTGTACCTGTGCATGTGCCTGGGCTTTGAAGGCCGCTATCGGGTCATGAACGGTGGCCGTGCTCAGCTCGAAGCCTTGCGCGAACGTACTGCCGCCGCCATTCGCAGTGCCCGGGGCGAGTTCGAGCGCGAACTGTCGCCGCACTGGCGCGGGGTCAGCGTCACCCGTGATCGACTGTCGCAGTTCATGCCGCCCTGGGTGGGCCTGGCCATTGCCCTGGCGCTGTTACTGGCATTGCTGTTTGCCCTGCGCTTCATGCTCGCCGCCGACGCCGAGCCGGTATTCAAGAACATTCATGCCCTGGGCGAGATCCCGGTGCAAGCCATCGATCGCCCGGTGACCCAGCCAAAACCAGTGGAACGGCCACGGCTGGCGGGCTTCCTGGCCAGCGATATCAAGGCCGGGCGGGTCAGTGTCGAAGACGCCGTCGACCGCTCGGTGGTGACCATCCGCGGCGACGAACTGTTCGCCTCGGCCAGCACCAGCATCAATGACAGCTTGCAGCCATTGATGCTGCGCATCGCCGATGCCATTGGCCAGGTCAAGGGCCAGGTGCGGATCACCGGCCACAGTGACAACCGGCCGATTGCGACCTTGCGCTTCCCGTCCAACTGGGCGCTGTCCCAGGCCCGCGCCGAGCAGGTCCAGCAGATTCTGGCAGCCAAGACCGGCCAGCCTGCGCGCTTCACCGCACAGGGCCTGAGCGATACCGAACCACTGGCACCGAACAACACGGCCGAAGGCCGGGCAAAGAACCGCCGGGTTGAAATCACTGTATTGGCGGAGGGGGTCGAGTGAAGGCGTTTTTCGGTTTTGTCATTCGCTGGGTCATCCCGGTGCTGGGTCTGATCGCCCTGAGCCTGATCATCTGGTTCGTCGGGCCGTTGTGGGATGTGCTGATTCCGGCGGGTCGCCGCTGGGCCCTGATTGCCCTGCTGTTTGCGTTGTGGCTCGGCTATCGCCTGTGGCGCATTGTCCAGGCCCGCCGCCAGGCGGAAGAGGTCATGCGCAGCCTGGCCGCGGAAACCGCCCCGGACCCTGCCAGCGTTGCTACCGCCGAGGAGCTGGCGACCTTGCGCCAGCGCATGGACGAAGCCCTGGCGCTGCTGAAAAAGGCCCGCCTCGGTGGTGACGAGCGGCGCAATCTGTACGAGCTGCCGTGGTACGTGATCATCGGTCCGCCGGGCTCGGGCAAGACCACGGCGCTGGTCAATTCCGGCCTGCATTTCCCTCTGGCGGCGCAGTTTGGCGCCGGGGCAATTCGCGGTGTTGGCGGCACCCGCAACTGCGACTGGTGGTTTACCGACCAGGCTGTGCTGCTCGACACCGCAGGCCGCTACACCACTCAGGACAGCCACGCCCAGGTCGACAAGGCTGCCTGGCTGGGCTTTCTCGACCTGCTGAAGAAGCAGCGCTCGCGTCGGCCGATCGATGGCGCCTTCATTGCCATCAGCCTGTCCGACCTGCTGCTGGGCAGCGACGCGGAACGTGCCGCCCACGCGGCGGCCATCCGCTCGCGCATCCAGGAGCTGTATAGCCAGCTGGGCGTGCGCTTTCCAATCTACCTGATGCTGACCAAGCTCGACCTGGTGCCGGGCTTCATGGAGTTCTTCGACACCCTGAGCAAGGAAGAGCGCGCCCAGGTGTGGGGCATGACCTTTGCCCTGGACGACGACAAGTCGGCTGAAGGGCCGCTGGCGCAGTTCCAGAGTGAGTTCGCCGGCCTTGAGCAACGCCTCAACGAGCGGCTGGTCGAGCGCCTGCAGCAAGAGCGCGATCCGGCGCGGCGCGATCTGGTCTATGGCTTTGTTCAGCAGTTCGCTGCCTTGCGCTCGAACCTGCAGAGTTTCCTCGACGGCGTGTTCAAGCCCAATGCCTATGAAGAGCGCGCGTTGTTGCGTGGCGTGTACTTCACCAGCGGCACCCAGGAAGGCAGCCCGATCGACCGGCTGATCGGCGCCATGGCCCAGAGCATGGGCCTGGACCGTCAGCACCTGGCGCGCCAGACCGGCACCGGCCGCAGTTACTTCATCGAAAAACTGTTCAGCGCCGTGGCCTTTGCCGAGCGCGGGCTGGTCGGGGTCAACCCGAAGGTCGAGCGCCGGCGCAAATGGCTGGCCCGTGCTGCACTCGCGGCCAGCGTTGCCCTGGTAGTGCTGGTCGGCAGCGTGTGGGCGCTGAGCTATCGCGCCAACCAGGCTTACATCGCCCAGGTCGAGCGTAAGCTCGCGCCGCTGGGGCCAGTCCTGCAAACCCTGAGCCCGGCCCAGCGCGATGTACTGGCGGTACTGCCGCTGCTCAATGCCGTGCGCCATCTGGCCGATGATCCACCCAGCTGGGCAGAAGGCCTGGGGCTGTACCAGGGCGACATGCTCGAAGCCGAGTCGGCCAGCGTCTACCGCAAGCTGCTGATTGCCGTGTTTGCCCCACGCCTGGTTACCCGTATCGAAGAGCAGCTGCACAGTGGCGGTGGTTCCGACTTCCTCTACGAAGGCCTCAAGGCGTATCTGATGCTGGCGGACGGCGAGCACTATGACCCTGATTTCATCAAGGCCTGGGTAACCCTCGACTGGGAGCAGAGCCTGCCCCGTGACCTCTCTCCTGAGCAGCGTGCGGCGCTGGGTGAGCACCTGCAGGCGCTGTTTGAAAAGCGTCCGCCGAATGCGCGCCTGGATGCCAACCTGATCGAAGACCTGCGTCGCCAGCTGCAGCAGTTGCCGGTGGCCCAGCGCGTCTATGACCGGGTCAAGCGGCAGAAACTGCCAGACGGCGTCAGCGATTTTCGCCTGAGCGAAGCCGCCGGCCGCGATGCTGCGCTGGTGTTCAGCCGCAAGAGCGGCAAGCCGTTGGGCGAGCCATTGAGCGGGCTGTTCACCGTCGAGGGTTATCGCAAGGCGTTCCTCGCCACCAGCCTGCAACACAGCAACACCCTGGCCGAAGAACGCTGGGTGCTGGGCCGCGAGCAGGCCGATGAAGGTGATGTAAGCAGCCTGGCTGCCGACGTGCGCCGCCTGTATTTTGCCGACTACATCCGCCACTGGGACGCACTGCTGGCCGATATCGACTTCGTGCCGATCACCAGCGTGGCCCAGGCCGCCGATGTATTGCGGGTGATTTCCGGGCCGACTTCGCCGCTGAAAAAACTGCTGGCCGCCGTGGCCAAGGAAACCAACCTGCAACAGCAGGACCCGCTCGCCGCCGCCCAGGCTAAAGCCAGCGAGGCCGGTGTCGATCAGCTCAAGCAACGCCTGGGTAACCTGCTGGGCCAGGATGCACCGGCAGATATCCGTCAGGCGCAACACAACGAGGATCCGGTCACCGCGCACTTTGCCGAACTGGCCAGCCTGGTCAGCAAGGGCGAGGGCGAGCCTGCGGCCATCGATGGCCTGCTCACCGACATGAACGCCTTGTACGTGCAGGTCAGTGCCATGGTCGGTGCCAGTGGTGACGCCTTGCTCGGTGAGGCCAAGAACCAGGCCACTGCCGCCGCCAATCGTGTCAGCCTCACCGCACAACGCCAGCCGCCGATGGTCCAGGGCCTGGTCAAGTCGGTCGTCAGCTCGACCACCAACACCATGATGGGCGGCGTGCGCAATCAACTGAACGCCGCCTGGGTCAGTGAAGTGGTCAACGTTTATCGCCAGTCCCTGAGCGGCCGTTACCCGTTGGCACCGGGCAGCTCGCGGGATGCCACGCTGGACGACTTTGGCCAGTTTTTCGGCGTTGGCGGGGTGATGGACAGCTATTTCCGCAAGTACCTGCAGCCGTACGTCGATACCTCGGCCAACCCGTGGCGCTGGCAGCCGGGTGCGGCGCAGAAACTCGGCATCGGCCCTGGTGTGCTGCACACCTTCCAGCGCTCGGCGGCGATTCGCGATGCGTTCTTCCGCTCCGGCGGCATGCAGCCGACCGTGCGCTTCGAGCTCAAGCCGGTGGCCATGGACGCCTCGATCACCCAGTTTTTGCTCGACCTCGACGGCCAGCAGATCAGCTATGACCACGGCCCGAGCCGACCGGTAGCAATGCAGTGGCCGAACCCCAACAGTATCGGCGTGGTCCGCCTGTCGATCATGCCGCCGTCGGCCAACGGCCGTTCCGGCCTGACCCTGGAAGGGCCGTGGGCCTGGTTCCGCTTGCTCGATCAATCCGATCTGGTGGCCGGCAACGGCCCGGATCGCTTCAGCCTGCGCCTGCGCGTCGACGGTGCCAGCGTGTCTTACGAACTGCGCGCCAACAGCGCTTTCAACCCGTTCAAGAGCCGCGTGCTCAGCGGCTTCAGCCTGCCGGAGCGGTTGTGATGGGTGGCGTTGGCTTCTACGGCAAGCTGGCCAGCCGTGGCGACTTTGTCAGCCGCGGCTTGCCGCAGAGCTTCATCCAGCCCTGGGACCAGTGGCTGGCGGCGGGGCTTATGGCCAGCCAGCAGCAGTTGGCCGAGCACTGGTTGCCGGCCTATCTGGTCAGCCCCTTGTGGCGCTTTGCCTTGGCCCCGGGGGTCTGCGGGCCAGAGGCTGTAGTGGGCGTGCTGATGCCCAGCATCGACCGGGTAGGGCGCTATTTCCCTCTTACCCTGGCTCAGGTTCTGGCGTCGGATGAGTCGCTGGCGGCGGTGGTCAGTGGCCCGGATGACTGGTTCGAGCACGGCGAAGCGCAGCTGTTGGCCACCCTGGAACCCCAGGCTGGTTTCGAGGCGTTCGATGCGGCGGTCCAGGGCTTTTCCGCACCCCGCATCAGTGCCGTTTCGAGCCCGGCGGTTGCTGGCTTGCAGCGCTTTGCGGCAGTGACCCCCGAGGCCCGCCAGGCCGCTTTGGCCGAAAGTGCCTGCGCCGGCATGAGCCTGTGGTGGGGGCGGGGTTCGGAGCATATCGAGGCGGGATTGTTGCGTTGTGCCGGTCTACCGCGCAGCGAGGATTTCGCCAGTTTTCTTTTGGGTAGTGAGGCGGCGCGCTAGATGACGGCTTTGCATTACACCGCAGCCAGCTACAGCCATGTCGGCATGGTGCGCAGCATCAACGAAGACGCCTGCCTGGACCTTGGCAGTGAAGGCCTGTGGGCGGTTGCCGATGGCATGGGCGGGCATGCGGCGGGCGATTACGTTAGTTGCCTGATCGTCGATACCTTGCGCCAGTTGCCGGCAACGCATTCCCTGGATGAATACGCCCAGGTGCTGCGCGAGCGGCTGTCGGCGGTCAACGCAGCGGTGCGCGAAGAAAGCGTCCGGCGTGGCGTGACGATGATGGGTAGCACCCTGGTGCTTTTGGCTGTGCGTGGTGACCAGGGTATCTGCCTGTGGGCCGGTGACAGCCGCCTGTACCGCTTGCGCGACGGGCGCCTGGAGGGCATCTCCCGCGATCACAGTTACGTGCAGGAACTGCAGGACAGCGGCCTGCTCAGCGAGGCCGAAGCGCGGGTGCACCCGCGGGCCAATATCGTCACCCGGGCGATTGGTGTCGAGCCCGAGCTTGAGCTTGAGGCCGTGTCACTGCAGATCTTCCCCGGCGATACCTACCTGTTGTGCAGCGACGGCCTCAACAAGACTGCCGAAGACCATGAAATCCGCGAAGTGCTGGGCCACAGCGACCCCTACCAGGTGGTCCGCAGCCTGGTGCACCTGGGCCTGACCCGGGGCGCCCCCGACAACATTACCGCCGTCGTCATCAAGGCCGGTTGAAGACCAAGCACATGGACAAAGTGATTCCCGGATACGACATCGACGGAGAGATTGGCGAAGGCGCCATGGCTACCGTCTACCTGGCCACCCAACGCTCGCTGGAGCGTAAGGTGGCCCTGAAGGTCATGGCTGCGGCCCTGGCTGCCGACCCGACCTTCTGCGAGCGCTTCTTGCGCGAAGGCCGCACCCTGGCGCGGCTGTCGCACCCGCACACGGTGACCATCCACGACATCGGCAATGTCGGCGAGCTGTACTACATGGCCATGGAGTACCTGCCCAATGGCACGCTCAAGGAGCGCATTGCCGCCGGGGTGACACCGGAGCAGGGCCTGCTGTATATCCGCCAGATCGCTTCAGCCCTGGGCTACGCCCATGCCCAGGGCCTGGTGCACCGTGATGTGAAACCGGCCAACATTCTCTTTCGCGCCGATGGCACTGCGGTGCTGTCGGACTTCGGCATCGCCAAGTCGCTGGATGACCGGACCCAGTTCACCCAGGCCGGTTTCGCTGTTGGCACCCCGAGCTACATGAGCCCGGAGCAGGCGCGTGGCCAGGACATCGACGGCCGCGCCGATCTCTATGCCCTGGGTGTGGTGTTTTACGAGATGCTGGTTGGCAAGCTGCCATACAGCGGCAACGACGCACTGTCGACGGCACTGGCGCATTTGACCGAGCCGTTGCCGGAGTTGCCGATCGAGCACGGCCGCTATCAGGAAATTCTTCGTGGCCTGCTGGCCAAGGACCCGGCCGAGCGCTTTGCCGATGCCGAGACCTTGCTGGCGGCGCTCGATCGGCTGCCAGCACAAGATACTCAAAGCACGTTGATCCAGCCGCTGCCAATTGCCAGCCCGGTGACGCCTGTGGCGGTGGAGCCGCCACAGGCGCCTCCAACGCCGAAACCAGAACCCATCGCCAAGGCATCGCCACCGGCAGCCCCGCGCAAGCGCCCGGCAGTGGCCTTGCTTGCCATTGCGATCGCTGCGGCGCTGGGCCTGGGCGGGGTTGGTTATTGGGTTATGAGTGGCGATGAACAGGTCGCTGATTCCCAGCCGGTGCAAACCAGCGAACCGGCACCACAGACGCCTCCGAGCGCAAGCAATGACGACAATCGCCCGCTGTTGATGGCCGGCAAGAAAACCCTGTTCCAGCGCGTGCTGAGCAAGCCCGGCGCCCAGGTCGTCAGCCAGCCGGGCGCCACGCCCAGCGATACCTTGCCGGCGTTTACCGTGCTCTACGTCTACCAGCGTCAGGACCTCAACGGCAGCCCCTGGCTTCAGGTCGGCACCGCCAGTGATGGCCGCCGCGACGGCTGGTTGCCGGCCTCCCAGGTTAGCGACTGGAAGCAGAGCCTGGTACTCAAGTTCACCGAACGCTCGGGGCGCGCACCGGTGATGTTCCTGCGCCAGTCCGATGAGCTGGAACGCTTGCTCGGCGATACCTCGGCGGCCCGCGCCGAACTGCTCAAGGCGCAAAACACTCCGGACGCAGTACCGCAAGTGATGGCCCTGGAACCCAGCGCCAGCGCCGTGCCTCAGGACCAGTTCTACCTGATGCCGATCTTCGAGGCGCGCGAGAGCTTCGACGAAAACGGCCAGCCGCTGCAGCTGCTCAATGTCGCCTCCATCGACCCTGGCAGCAGCGCGCGCAGCAGCCAACCCAAGGCCGCCGGTATGGCGTCCTCCAGCGACGCGTTCCGTACCGCCGTGGTGCTGGTGGTGGATACGTCGGTATCGATGCAGCCCTATATCGATCAGGTGCGCCAGGTGGTGCACGAGCTGCATGGGCAGATCTCGCGCCGTGGTGAGCTGGATAACGTCAGCTTCGGCCTGGTCGGCTTTCGCAACAACACCACGCGCACGCCGGCCCTGGAATACCTGACCAAGACCTTGGTAACCCTGGACCAGGGCCGCGATCCCGAGCGCTTCCTGAAGCTGGCCGAACAGGTCAAGGCCACCAATGTCTCCAGCCACTCGTTCAACGAAGACGCCTTTGCCGGGATCATGCAGGCGGTCGACGGCATGGACTGGTCCGGTTATGGCGGGCGCCTGATTCTGCTGGTCAGCGACGCCGGCTCCCTGCGCAAGAACGACCGCTACAGCAGCACCCAGATGAACGAAGCCGAAGTGCGCCAGGCGGCCCTGAGCAAGCAGATCAAGATCTACGCCCTGCACCTGCGCACCGAAGCGGGCAAGAAGAACCACGCCTACGCCGAGCAGCAGTACCGGGTGTTGACTGCCGATGCCAACCCGCAGATCGGCGACCTGTATGTGTCGGTGCCCGGTGGCGATGTGAACAAGTTTGGCGAGCGGGTGCGCGAGATCGGCTCGAGCTTCGCCGACCTGGTCCACCAGGTACGCAGCAACCCGGCACAACCGGCACCGCTGCTGGCTGCTTCGCCAAGCGTTGCGGATAAATCAGCCGCCATTGGCTATGCCATGCACATGGACTTTCTCGGCCGCAAGAGCGCCAGCCAGGCCCCGCAACTGGTCAGCGCCTGGACCTCCGACCGCGACCTGACCAACCCGGCGCTGCCGACCCTGCAAGTCTGCGTGATGCTCACCAAGCTGCAACTCAACGACCTGCAGCAATCGCTGAAGCTGATCGTCGATGCCGCGCGCAAGACCCGCACTTCGCCCAAGGATTTCTTCCAGGAGATCGCCAGCGCCAGTGCCTACATGAGCCGCGACCCGGCGGCCCTGCGCAAGGGCGCCAACCTCGCCGAAGGCGGTGTGCTGGGCGAATACCTGGAGGGCCTGCCGTACCGCAGCAAATCCCTGAGCATGACCCAGGACCTGTGGTTGTCGCTCAGCGTTGGCGAACAGGAAGACTTTATCGACGAGCTGGATTCGAAGATCCGCCTGTACGAAACCTTTCACAACGACATGGCCAACTGGGTGCGCTTCGGCAATGCCGAGCCCGGTGATGCTTTGTACCGTGTGCCGTTGTCGACGCTGCCGTGATGATCAGCCTGCAAGCGCTGCGCAAAACCCGCGGCCTCGGCAGCCAGCGCTACAGCCTGGAGATCGAGCGCCTGGAACTGCGCGCCGGTCAGCAGCTGGCCCTGGTCGGCCCTAGCGGCTGCGGCAAGAGCACCTTGCTCGACCTGCTGGCCTTGGTGCTGCAGCCGGATCAGGCCGAGCGCTTCGTGTTCAGCACCGACTCGCACACTTACGACATTCAGCAACTGTGGCGCGAGCAGCGCCAGGACCGGCTGGCGCACCTGCGCCGCCGGCATCTGGGCTATGTGCTGCAGGCGGGGGGCTTGCTGGGCTTTCTCGACGTACGCAGCAATATCGCCCTGCCGCGCCAGGTGCTTGGCCTGGGCGATGACGGCAGCGTACAGCGCCTGGCCGAGCAACTGGAGATTGACGACCAGCTCGACAAGCAGCCGAACGCGCTGTCGGTCGGCCAGCGCCAGCGGGTCAGTTGTGCCCGTGCCCTGGCGCATAACCCCGACCTGTTGTTGGCCGATGAGCCGACCGCGGCCCTTGATCCACTCAATGCCGAGCGGGTGATGCAGCTGTTGCTGCGTCAGGCGCAAGCGCGGCAGGTGGCCTGCCTGATCGCTACCCACGACGAGGCGCTGGCCCGCGATGCCGGCTTGCAGGTGTTGCGCATGATCTGCCGCCGCGATGCCGACGGCGGTGTCACCGCCACGCTGGAGGGCCAGCCCTGATGCGCCCGATGCTGATCGCTGCCCTGGCCTGGCGGGACTACCGCAACGACGCGCGCCTGTCCGCTTGCAGCGTGCTGGCGCTGGTGGCGGTGATCGCGCCGTTGCTGGTGTTGTTCGGTTTGAAGTTCGGCCTGGTCAGCAGCCTGACCGAGCGCTTGGAGCGCGACCCGGCGGTGCGTGAAATCATCCCGTTGGGCGGTGGTCGTTTCAGCGCTGATTTCGTTGCCGAACTGGCTGAGCGTCACGATGTGGCATTCGCCTTGCCGCGGACCCGACAAATTGCCGCAACCGCTGATCTGGTGCTGTCTGCGCGCAAGGTGGTGGTCAATGTCGAGATGATCCCGACGGCGCTCCGCGACCCGCTTCTGCAGGGGCTGCAAATCCCCAACGGCATCGACCAGATCGTCCTCAGCCGCACGGCGGCGGAGAAGCTTGGCGCTCAGGCAGGCGACTCGCTTGAGGCGTCGTTCAGCCGCCAGCTGGCCGGGCAGATTCAGGCTCAACGCACCACCTTGAAGGTCTTGGCCGTATTGCCGCTGGAAGCCTTCGAGCGTGACGCCTTGTTCGCGCCTCTGGCGCTGCTGGAAGCTGCCGAAGACTACCGCGATGGCCGCGCCGTACCCGCCTTTGCCTGGGAAGGGGAGGCCAAGGCCGGCGAGGCGCAACGGGTCTATCCGGCCTTTCGCCTGTATGCGCGCAACCTCACCGATGTCGAGCCGTTGCGCCGCTTCTTTGCCGACCGCCAGTTGCTGGTCTCGACCCAGGCCCCGGCCATTGCCCAGGTGCAGTCGTTGAGCCGCAACCTGACCTTGGTGTTCTGGATCATCGCCGCGCTGGCAGTGGCTGGCGCGTTCGCGGCTATCTGCGCTGGCGCCCTGGCTGCGGTCGAGCGCAAGCGCCGCGAGCTATCGGTGATGCGCTTGCTCGGTTTCAGCACGACAGCCTTGCTGGCTTTTGTGGTGCTCCAGGCGCTGTACAGCGGTGTGTTCGCCGCGGTGCTGGGCGCCACGCTGTATGCCCTGGCCGAAAGCGGCCTCAACCAGTTGTTCATGCAGATGCCCGGCGAGTACGCCAGCCATCTGCTCCCGTCGCATTACCTCGTTGCCTTGCTCGCTGTGCTGTTGGCCAGCGCGGCCGCTGCCGCCCTGGGGGGCTGGCGCGTGGCACGAATAGACGCTTGTGAAGGAATTCGAGATGTTTGACCGCCGCTTCCCCGCCCTGGCGCTGATCGTCGCCGCCCTGAGCCTGGTGTCCTGTGCCCAGGCCGAGGACGACCCCAAGCCTGCCAGCAACAAGCTGGACAACCCCAAGCCGCTGGCCGACGACATCAGCCTGCCGCTGCCGTGCGACGGCGAGATGGTCTTCCGCCACGTCTACGTGCTGGCCCAGGGCAGCCTCGATGACCGTGAAGTGAACCTCGGCTATCCGTTCAGCGAAGGCGAGGCGGGCTACAAACAGTCGTTTATTTCCGGTTATCGCCGCGACTTCATCAACGGCCAGTTCAGCCTGCAGGACCTGTCCACTGACTGGAAAAAACGCATCAGCCCAAGCCTGCCGAAAACCGAGGCCGGCAGCCCGCTGAGACCGATGATGTACTTCATCGGCAAGTACGAAGTCACTGCCCGCCAGTACGCACAGGTGATGGCGCAGGCCCAGTCGCTGGCCAGCGGCGAACCGGCGCCGGCCTGCGAGGCACCGACTGGCATGGCCGGGCGCCTGCCCAAGGTCAAACTGTCGCGTTTTGAGGCTGAGCGTTTTTCCGCGGTCTACAGCGCCTGGCTGATGAAGAACCACCGCGATCTGCTGCCGGTCAGTGGCCGTGGCAAGAAGGCTGAGGATGGCGGTATCGGCTTTGTGCGCCTGCCGACCGAAGTGGAATGGGAGTTTGCTGCCCGTGGCGGCTCTGCCGTCAGTCGCCAGGAGCTGGAAGGCCGGCTGTTCCCGCGACGCCTTGAGGGCAGTGAAAGCGACGGGCCGCTAGCTGATTGGGCAGTGTTCAACCAGGTTGCCGGCGGCACCGGCCAGGCCGCGCGCCTGACCCCGATCGGCACCAAACTGCCCAACCCGTTGGGGCTGTTCGACGTTGTCGGCAACGCTGCCGAAATGGTCCAGGAGTCGTTCCAGCTGGTGCATGCCGGGCGCCGCCAGGGTGCTTATGGCGGCTTCGTGGTCAAGGGCGGCAATTACCTGGAAGGCGAGGGCACGCTGTTCACCGGCATGCGTCGCGAGTACCCGCTGTTCGGCGCCGATGGCACTGAGCAAAGCAATGAAACTACAGGTTTCCGTGTAGCCATCGGCGCCCTGTCGGCCCCGCGTTCGCGCTATGAGGAACTGTTCGAGCAATGGCAGAAAGAGGGCCGCATGGCCTCGCTGACCGACGCCATCGACGACGCCCAGGACCCGACCAAGCGCCTGGACAGCATCATCGCCGCCAGCGTCGACCCGCGCCTGCAAGCGGAGCTTGGCCTGGTCAACGAAGAGCTCAAGCGCAACGTTTCGTTGATCGCCCAACAGCGCGAAGAAGCTGCCGGCAACCTGATCCAGTCGGCGGCGCTGGTGGCCGAGACCATCAACAACTACAACATCCGCCTGACCAACCTGCAGAAGACCCAGCAGCAGGCCAAGGCCTCGGGTGACGAGACCAGCGCCAAGCTGTTCGCCGCCGCCATCAACAACGGCCGCAGCGCGCTCGACGGCGCCGTGGCGATCTACATCGACAACCTTGCCACTGGCACGCGCTATACCGATGCGGTGATTCAGGCGCAGTTCCAGCGGGTCAAGGAAGAGCTCAATCGCAAGCCGGTGCTGGGCAAGAGCCTGCTCAGCCGCGCGACCTTGTTCGTCCGTCATGTCGGGGACTATCGCCAGCAACGGCGTGCGGACCCAGCGACGATCTTGAAAGAACTGCTCGCATCAGCTGCTCCGCAATCTTGAGCGGCTGTCGAGCGAGCATCGTAGTGACCGGGGCGACATGAGGTTGTCCCGGGCGTGTTTAATCAGAGAGAGAACCTGACCATGCTTTCAACTCGCAAGCCCTTCTTCACTGCTTCCAACGGCCGGGCCGCGCTGCTGCTGGCGGCCGGTTTCAGCACCGTCCTGCTGACTGGCTGCGCCAGCTCGCCGGCGTCCAAGGTCGGTGCGACGACCAAGGTCGAGTACTACCCGAGCTGCTACGAGCCGGTCCAGCACCTGCGCGCCACCGATTCGGACATGACCAAGTCGGTCGCAACCGGCGCCCTGATCGGTGCCGTCGGCGGCGCGCTGACCGGCGCCCTGACCGGCAACTCCGACACCCGTGGCCGTAACGCTGCCATCGGTGCTGCCGGTGGTGCCCTGGTCGGCGGTGCGGCCGGTTACTACACCGAGCGCCAGAAGCAGATCAGCGACGACAACCAGCGCATCGGCTCTTACGCCACCGACATCAACAAGAGCGCGGCCGACATGGACCGCAGCACCGCTTACGCCAAAGCCTCCCAGGCGTGCTACCAGCGTGAGTTCGCCAACCTGATGGATGGCCGCAAGAGCAACAAGATCAGCGATGGCGAAGGCCGCAAGCGCCTCGCGGAAATCATCGCCGGCCTGCAGGAGTCGAACAACCTGATCACTGCGGTCAACGGCCGTCTGGGTGAGAACCTCAACAACTACACCCAGGCATACGAGCAAGACCTCAAGCAGGTCGGCGTACCGCGTAACGACGTGGTGATCGTCGCCGAGGCCCAGGCGCCGGTGCTGGCCACCGGCAACGCCAAGAAGACCAACACCGGCAAGACCAAGACTCCGCCACCGGCGAAGAAAAAGCTGCCAGAGGTACCGAAAGAAGCCGTCGCCACCGAGAAGACCCTGCAGGACGCCAACGCCAAGAAGGCTGAAAGCCAGAAGGTTGCCAGCGCCGGCCAGAGCCAGGTCAACAGCATGTGCAAAAACCCTGACATGGGTGACTGGGCACCGGTGCCTTGCCCTAACGTGTAAGGCCTGAACAGCAGCGTCGCCTGGCCTTGTGCTACAAGGCCGGGCGACCTGTGCGCCGTTTCAAGGAAGACCGTACATGAGTGAGTTACTCAACCGACTGGATAGCAATCCATCGCAGTTTTTCGCCAGGCAGCGCATCGAAAGCCGCATCAACCTGCCGAAACTCTTTGCCGCCATCGACGCCGATCCAGGCATCGTCGGTGCCGGCGTGGTGTATATCGATGCGGACTACAACGTGGTGACGCTGCGTGAGTTTCAACCCATTTGCAGTGTGTTGCCCAAGCGGGTGATTTTGCGTGAGGCGAAGAAGTATCTGGCGCCTGCGCAGTTCATCGAAGAGCTCAAGACCAGTCCGCGTGAGTCGCGAGTGGTTAAAGAAGCACTGAACGCAACGCTTTCCTGTACCGGGGCAGTTCTGGGATGGATCGTAGTGTTTAGCGGCACGGTTGCGGTGCCGTTCACTGCCGGCACCAGCCTGGTGCTCACTACAATGGGCGCCGCAGCTGCAGCGGCCAGTACCACCCAGTGCATTTTCGGCGGGTACAGAACTTTCAACGAAGTGGTGAACCCTGCGGATAACGACGAGCTGGACTCTTACGAGTGGTACCAGAACATGTCGTCAGCGCTGGATGCTGTGTCGTTGATGGGGGTAGGGGCCTCTGGGCTTACGACTTTCAAGTATCTTCAAGTGCGCAAAGCGGCTACCGGAAGCAGTTGGTCTGAGCTTTCCAGAAACCTGAGCCGTCAGCAGCGTAAAGCACTTACCGATGAACTGCTTTCGCTCAAGCACCCGTCGCTAACAGCCAAGCAACTACGGCTCAAACAGAGCACCGGTCAGTTAACCAAGCGCTACACGCCAACCGAGTTCAAGCATGCAACCCAAACCCTGATCAAAGACTCCTTGGGTGCTGGTGCTGGGTTTGTGGGCAGCAGCAGAGTGCAAACGATCGCCGTAGGTTTGTATGAGGAGTTTGAGCAATGACGCAGCCGCTGAGTTTGAAAGTGTTTCTGGCACAGTACTTTCCAGCGTTCATCGTCGCCTTCTTTATGATGTGCTTCTCGGCTTCCTGCACCGTGGCGCTTGCCTCCAATACCTATTTCAAAGGTATTGAAGATCGAGTGTTCAAAACCTCCATGGTTCTGCTGGCGCTTTCTGTGGTGGGGTTTCTGAGCCATTTTCTGATGGTAAGGGGTCGCGCTTGGGCGGTTTGGGTCATTGTCGGCTTGTTCGTGGCTTGCCTGTTAACAGTGTTGCCCAGCTACGGATATCGGCCTCATATGTTTGTCTACAGCACCGGTCTGCTATTCCCTCTCATCGGGTTGTTGATTCTGAACAGCAAACGGCATAGGGAAATGCGTGCCTATCTGGTAGCGATGCGAAAGGAGCGTGTTAAGCAACGGGGCGAAGCTCGTGCAATCAAGGCACGTCGTTGAAGGGGGGAAGTCCCAAATGGTTCATCTCCATGACGTACCAGGGTTTCTTCGCCGTTACTTTCCGACCTTTATCTGCGCTTTTTTGTTGGCCTGCTTCTCCTGCGCGTTGACAGCGGTAGTAGTGGTCGATGGGCATTTTGCCAGTGTGACAGAGCAGGCCAACTACACCGTAGTACTCGTGATGATCGCTTCATTGGTGCTTTGTATAGGCAATATGCTTGTTGTCCGCGGGCGTCCTTGGGGTGTCTGGGTGGTTGTTGCGTTGTTGGTTGCTAATCTGCTGGCGTTGTTCGTTAGCTATGGGCCGCGCTCCAGCAATCTGCTGTTCCTGGTTATTACGGTTCTGTCGCAGTCGTCTGGTGACGATCCGCAAATCGCGTAACAAGTTGTTCAAGGCCATGCGTGCCGGCAATCGGCAAAACCATTGACTCTGGTTAATATTTGCACAATCGCCACTCCCTAAACTGAGGCCTCTGCACCCTCAAAGGGGGACATGGCATGACCATTATCGTCACCGGCGCCGCCGGTTTTATCGGTAGCAATCTGGTTCAGGCCCTCAACCAGCGCGGCGAAACCGAGATCATCGCGGTCGATGACTTGAGCGATGGCGACAAGTTTCGCAACCTGGCTGACTGCGAAATCGCCGACTACCTGGACAAGGACGATTTTCTCGAGTGTTTCGCTCGCGGCCAGTTCGGCAAGGTACGCGCCGTGCTGCACCAGGGCGCTTGCTCCAGCACCGTCGAAGGCGACGGGCGCTTGATGATGGACAACAACTACCGCTTCAGCCGCGACCTGCTCGACGCCGCCCAGGCCCTGCAGGTGCCGCTGCTGTATGCCTCGTCGGCAGCGGTGTATGGCGCCGGACGCGACTTTCGCGAACAGCGTGAATGCGAGCGGCCATTGAATGTCTACGGCTACTCGAAATTCCTTTTCGACCAGCGCGTGCGCCGGCAACTGCCACAGGCGCGCAGCCAGATCGTCGGCCTGCGCTACTTCAACGTCTACGGCTCCCACGAACAGCACAAGGGCGCCATGGCCTCGGTCGCCTTGCACTGCTTCAACCAGTACCAGACCGACGGCAAGGTCAGCCTGTTCGGCAGCTATGGCGACTACCCGAGCGGCGGCCACCTGCGCGATTTCGTGGCGGTCGAGGATGTGGTCAAGGTCAACCTGTTCTTCCTCGACCGGCCACAGTTGAGTGGCCTGTTCAACGTCGGCAGCGGTCGTGCCCAGCCTTTCAACGATGTGGCACTGGCAGTGATCAACCACCTGCGCGAGCAGCAGGACCAGCCGCCGCTGTCGCTGGAGATGGCCCTGCTGGAAGGCATTCTTGAATACAGCGAATTCCCCGAGCATCTGCGCGGCAAGTACCAGTGCTACACCTGCGCCGACCTTGAGTGCTTGCGCAGCGTTGGCTATCAGCAGCCGACGCTGACGGTGGAGCAGGGTGTGGCACGTTACTGCGACTGGTTGCAGCGCGCGCCGTAGTCAGTGCTGGCGCAAGGTCTTCAAATCGCCCTTGCCCGAGGTCTCGCGCAGGTACTCTTGCAGTGAGTCATCCAGCGCGTTGAGCCAGCGGGTATGGTGCGGCACGGCAGCGGTACCGGTGATCACCGAGCGGTAGGACTTGTCGCGGTAACCCATGATGTCCTGCTTCTTGTCCGACTTCCATTTGAGGAAAATCCGGTTCACCGCGTCGATATCGAAACTCGGGTAATCGGTCTGCTCGATCAGGTGCTTGATATAGCGGCCCTGGAACTCGTACATCGACGCGGTCGACTCCAACGCCAGTTCATCGGCGCGCCACTGTGCGCCGTCGGCAGCCATCGCCGCCCGCTGCGGCAGCTTGATGCGCCCGAGCATGTAGTCGCGGGCGAACCAGGCCTGGGCGTCGAATAGGTTGAAGCTGTACCAGAGGTCTTGCATGCCGAGGTAGATCAACTGCGGGTTCTGCTCCCAGACAACTCCTTGGTACAGTCCTGCCGGCCACAGGCGGTTGCTGGTCTTGAGCGTCAGCTCATCGGGCAGGAACGGGAAGTGATGCTGGTAGCCGGTGCAGAGGATGATCGCATCCACGCGCTTGCTCGAACCGTCGGCAAAGAACGCCATCTCGCCCTCGACCCGCAGCAACTGCGGGCGCTCTTCCCAGCCTTTGGGCCATTTGTAGCCCATGGGCTGGGTGCGGTAGGCACTGGTAATCGAGCGCGCACCGTACTTGAAGCACTGCGAGCCGATGTCCTCGGCCGAATAGCTGCTGCCGACAATCAGCACATCCTTGCCCTTGAACTCCACTGCCTCACGGAAATCGTGAGCATGAAGGATTCGCCCGGAGAAGCGCTCGAAGCCGTCGAACGCCGGCACATGCGGGGTAGAGAAATGCCCGCTGGCCACCACGACGAAATCGAACACCTGCTCGATGCCCTGGCCGATGCTGTAGTCATAGGCACTGACGGTGAAGGTGCGGCTAGCCTGGTCAAATCGCACCGCCTTGACGGCGGTATTGAAGCGAATGTGATCGCGCACTCCGGCCTTTTTCACCCGGCCCTGGATGTAGTCCCAGAGCACCTCGCGCGGCGGATAAGACGAAATCGGCCGACCGAAATGCTCATCGAAACTGTAGTCGGCGAACTCCAGGCATTCCTTCGGCCCGTTCGACCACAGGTAGCGATACATACTGCCGTGCACCGGCTCGCCGTGCTCATCCAGGCCGGTGCGCCAGGTGTAGTTCCACATCCCGCCCCAGTCGGCCTGTTTCTCGAAACACACCACCTCGGGCATCTCGGCACCCTGGGCATGAGCGGATTGGAAGGCACGTAGCTGCGCCAGGCCGGACGGGCCCGCGCCGATAATGGCAACACGAATAGTCATAATATTTCCTGACAGAAAACACTGAAAAAAATGCAAAGCATCTCCAGCCCTGAGCGGCAGAACCGAGGGCGAGGGGAAGCGGAAACTTCAGATGTCAGCTGGCAGGCGGAGGGACAGGGCGCTTGCGCTTGTGCGCGAGCAAGACGTCACGAGGTGGGATCGACAAGGTGTGGAACAGCGTCGACAGGGGGGAGCTGGTCAGCGCAGGGCTAGCGACAGCGTTGGGCCCGTAAGGCTTGCCGAACAGCGCGGCAAACGGGCCTGAAGGGCGAAAGATACGTGTGGTCTCGTACATGGCGGGCTGATTCTGCCTCTTGTGGTTATGGATGCCTTTTTAGCTATAACGGATGGGGAAGGGGATTACAACCACCTGCAGGTGGTCGCCAAGCTGCTGGAGGTGCTTGCTCGTTGAGCTACTTTCGGTCACTGTACAGACTAATGTCATTACAGTGAGGCCAAAGCCATGGCGTCTATCAACGTTCGTATCGACGACGATCTTAAAGCCCGGGCCTATCGTGAGCTCGAAAAGCTCGGCGTTACGCCTTCCGAACTGATGCGCCAGGCTTTGCAGTACGTTGCAGAGCGGGGCCAGCTGCCGTTCAAGCCGGTGCTGTTGACGGAGGATGACGAGGCTTTGCTCGCAACAGTACGCGAGCGGTTGGCTGCACCACAGCGAGTGAAGGTCTCCCTGGATGACCTATAGCCTTGAGTTCGATGCAAGGGCACTAAAGGAGTGGCACAAGCTCGGCGACACCGTACGTGTCCAGTTCAAGAAGAAGCTGGCGGCTGTCTTGCTGGAGCCACGAATCGAGGCCAATCGCCTTCGCAGTCTGCAGGATTGCTACAAAATAAAGCTACGCAGCAGCGGCTATCGCTTGGTTTACCAAGTGATAGATCAGGAGGTTGTGGTGTTCGTGGTGGCAGTGGACAAGCGGGAGCGTGAGCAGGTGTACCGCAAGGCGTCTGAGCGATTGGCAGACTGAGCGAAACCAGCTCATTTGGAGACAAAAAAGGCCGTCTCTGCTTCCTCAGAGGGGGACATGGCATCGACACTATCGTCACCGGCACAACTGCCGGCACAAGCTTGCTGTCAGTGCAAAAGATCGCGAGTTACCGCCACCTGATTATGTACTCGTGTGTTTCCCGCCTTGCCATTTCGGCACGGTGAACGTTAGGCTTCCCCGGTCGCTGCAAAATCAGCGATCGGGTTTGGTCGCCCGTACAGCAAATTGCAAAAGCTCCCATCCACGAATGCTGACGGATTTTCGTCTGCACATTCGTGCTATGGCGGCTGTGCGCGGGAGGCATTCGTGCCTGCCGGGTTTGCCTTTTGTCCCGGTCGACCAACCTGCGTACAGCTGTCACCCAATTTGTTTGGTCGCAGACGGTGACAGCTCCATTGCAAAAGGAGCGTCATAATGACAAAAAAGATAGTTCCGGATCCTCCTGAATCCCTCCTTGGCAAGACTGCCGCAACCCCCTTCGGCTCCTGTGGTGCCGGACATCCACCGTTATTCGCTGTGCGTGATGGAATCGAGGCTGAAGACGCTTTGGTTCACGTTTCTCTCTTGCTGCAAGGCATCTATGACACCGCTCAGCAGGCATGCGAGCACATCGATGGCCTGCCCAAGAAGGGGCTGCTCTGGTCAACCCTGCATTCGGCTGAAATGGCCAAGGGGTTGGTGGATGCCGTGCTGGATGGGCTCGAGAGTGAAGCGCTGAGGCGCAAAGGATTGGTACAGCCTGTCTGATCTAGTCGACGATGCGAGAGGTTTGTCTTCTCGCTTCAGGGCTGCTTGGCAGCCCATCGTCTACGAGCGTTGCTGATCATTTTTCTGGGAAATTCGGGCCATGCTTTGCCCGAGACCTCAGGTACCAAAGCAGAGTCAGCACGCTCGGCCAAAACACAGTATTCAGCACATCATGAAGGCTCGCCTGCCAACGCCAGTAGCCCAGGCTATACAGGTCATCCCACCCGTCGACTATCTCGCCCACGCAGGCCAGGGTTAACACGCAAGACCAGGCCAGATAAGGCCTTAGTCGCTTGCTGATTGCTGAAAGTGCGACGAACACCACCATACCGAAGTAGCTATGCAAGGCGTCTTTCGAAAGACCGGTAACCGAGACGATGGCCAGCTTGATGGCTTGTGCGGTCGAGGTTTCCATACCAATGATTCTCCTCCCTCTGGTGGCTGAGAGGATAGTTTGGATCATCCCGCGATATACATGTGGGAGCGGGACTTGCCCGCGATCGAGCGCGCAGCGCTCGTAATTCAAGTGCCGCAAACAAAAAAGCCCACCTTGCGGTGAGCCTCTTTTTTTACTGCGTATGGTGCGGCACCAGGAGTCGGATTAGCCGTTAACATTATGATTTTCAACGAAATTTAAAGTTATCCTCCTGATTAGTATCGCTAAAACTATCCTAAAGCCACCCCGTTGATTTCATATTTTATTCATTAGCACTCTCCAAGTGGCTTAGTAAACCCGACTGGAGTTGTATGGCTTTGAGAAAATCCATGAAAGTGAGCCAGTAATTTTCTAGCATGCGCACATGTTGCGTTGGGGATTCAGAAATGGCACCTTTGGTGCTCGCTAGGGAAGATACTCCAAAGGAGGCGGGCATGGCCAATACTTATAATATATACAAGGTAAAACCCCATAAGCTGGAGCAACTCAAAGAAAAGCTCCGGGCGGTGGGGTTGGCTGAGCAGAAGACTCATGTTGCAAATGCTTACTCAAAGACATTTTACTATTCTGAAGTTAATCCGGGGAATGACGTTTGGTGGTGGGATACGTATCGGACCTTCTTTAAAGATGATTTGCCAGCACCTAAAAATATTTTCAATTTCGGGATGTTGCTTTGCCAACATACAGCCCAACCTGAAACAATTTATGCGGTAAGCTTGGGTAAGTCGCACTTTTATCTATCTAAATTTATCCAGCTTGATTTTGGTATTGACTTGGCCATTCGTATGGCAGACGAAAACTCAATATTGCTGAAGAAAAGTCGCTACTTTACGGGTACAAAAAGACAGGATGTTTCTTCGTACCAGCAATTTCAGATTGATAGTTACGAGCCTGGGGAGTCGGTCGATCACCTCAAGCTAAAAGCAGCAGACAAGGATATTTGGGGCAAACGTAATATTATCTTTGCAGACTCTATCCAAATGGACATGGATAAGGCGCCGCTTGAATTATCAGAAATTTTTGAACAGATTGAGAAAAGTTACCAGGATGATAAAATCATACACTTGCCAAAATTGGAGGCTGTGACAGAGGAGTTGAGCGGCGAGCTGGATTCTGTAGCGTTTGAGAGTTTGAAGCGTGGTGAGGGGGGAGTCGCCATTCAGGAGTTCCAAGTTCACGGGGTTGCAATATGCTTTAGTTTCCATGACTACGACTATCGAATTTCAGCAAAAACTGAGGGTGATATATTCCGCAAGAGCTTAGGGAATACGCTAGACATTGCTAGTGTCTCAGGCTTTATTCAAGGCCATGCAGAGATTACAAACATTAATGAGATCTCTGTCCAGTTTAAGAGCGAGGATTCTGGGGCTTTTACTAAGCCGCTTAAAGAACTACTTGATTTTCCGATATCCTTCGATGGAGCAGATTACTTCCTGAAGGGCGGGGAGTGGTTTGTATTTAATCAGACTTTCATGGATTATCTGAAGCGCTCCTTAGAAAGTATCGATATAGTTGTTGAAGAAGATTTAATAGAAGCAGACTTTCAGCGCTGGAAAGCCGAGAAAGAACGAAAAATCGCTGCCAACGAGCCAGTCGATGATAAGCTAACCTATCGGGAAGCATATTTTAACCAGAAAGTATGTGCTGAGCGTGGGTTCGTATTGCTTGATAGGCAGTTGACTCTGATACAGTCGCTAAAGAAAAAGAAAAACCAGTACCGGGTTGAGGTCGCTGATATATATAAGTCAGGTGAGATCATTTCTGTAAAGATTTCTGAGACCAACTCTGAATTGATCTACAATATCGAGCAGTCCAAAGATTCCATAGAGCTGATCAAAAGGAAGACGATAAAATTTGACAAGTCAATAAAAACGGCTTCGTTGTGGTTTGTATTTGAGGGAGATATAGAAAAGATCACTGACTACAATTCCATTCAGTTTCTTCTAGCTGTGGAGTCATGGCACAAGCTTGTCAAGGGGTTCGGGCTTAAGCCAAAGATATACATATCGAAGCATGTTATCTAAGTTTCAAGGTGTGGCTGGCTGTTTTTATAAGTGATGCACATTTTAGATTTTGGACATGCCCACAATTGCTTCATTGCCTATCTTGTACTTACAAAGTGCCTTTTTGGTAATCATGGCTACCTGGTTCCTTTATAGCTGACTGCTGGTGACTCCTTATGCATACGCACGAACAGTACAATGGAATTTTTCTTTCAACTGATAGCCAGTTTGCCGGGCTTCTAAAGGTTGCGGGGGCGAACAGTAACCTGAAACTTGTCGGGCAGAAATTCTGGGAGTGTCCCGAGGCCGAATATACAGATATTCATGGGGTGATGAACGATGGTAAAAAGGTCTCGCTTCTGGATTGTGTACTGAATGGTAAGAAGAAATTTAGGTTCGATGACAACTCGCAGTGTGAAAGCATTTTCTTTCCACACTATATCGCTGTCGGTGAAGAGTTCATTCGCTCTGGTGAGCCCGTCATTCAGGCAGTTCGCTACCATTTCGAGAACGTCGATCGTCTTTTAAGCGGTCACAAAACTTTCAAGGCGTTACACCCAGACGTAGAAGACGTTCGCCAGCTCCTTGCGAGCGATCACAAGCGTCAGGAGCAAATAGGAGAAACTTATGGGTGGGCAAAACTCGAATTTGACCCTCAGATTGGTGATTATCCGCATCTTCTGTATTTCAGCGGCGCATGGGAAATATTAGCTGGTCAATCGGATGTTGGCAAAATATCATTGACGAATAGGACTTCTCATAACATGGGAAGTGCTGCCGGAATCGGAATAAGCAATGAAGTCACTGTTAATATCGAATTTAAAGAAGCTAAGACGCTCGGCATAGCGATTGATACACTTATAAGCTTGCACAGTTTGTTTGAGCTTATCCTTGGACACCGTCAGCGTTATCGCTGGATTGAGCTCGAACTCACCCATCGCTCAACGGACCCGGCGCCTGATATTCCTAGTTGTGCACGCTTATATTGGAGCCTGTGCAACGAACGAGTTGAAGGTGATTCAAAGATCAGTCTCGGCGACGCCCTTTTGTCTCCAGAACGACATCCCGAAGAATTTTCCAAAGTAATGACAGGTTGGATCAATAGTACTGGGAGCATGAGCCACCCCAGGACACGATTCGCGACTGCTTTCTTTGACAGCTATAGTATCAATCGTATAGTTGGTGCTGCCAATATGTTTGACTTGTTGCCTGAGAGCCATGCGCCTAAAGTAAAGGAAGCAGATGCTTTGCTCAAAGATGCAGTGAAAAAATGCCGTGATATATTCAAAGAGTTGCCGGATAGCTTCGCTAGGCAGTCTGTTCTATCGAGCTTAGGGAGAGTTGGAAAGGCAAGTTTGCGCGATAAAATATATCACCGAGCTGAAAAAGTAATTGCGGCGGTTGGAGAAAGATTTCCAGATTTGTACTTGCCATGTAATCATGCGGTTTTGTCACGTAATCACTATGTGCATGGCAGCAAGGGTTCATTTGACTATGAAAGTAACTTCACGGAGTTTGCCTTCCTTACTGATACTCTGGAGTTCGTTTTCGCTGCATCTGATCTACTGGATCTTGGATGGGATTTGAAGGCCTGGATCGAGAAAGAAACATCAATGACACATCCATTTGGATTGTATGCAAATAATTATTTAGAAAATGTTAATCGCTTAAAGAATTTGCTTGAATTTCCATGATTTCTCTAAGCGGCGAATGAGTACTCGTACCGTCAAAAAATAATAATATTTTGTCGCCTTACTGTGTTGAGTGAGGCGATGAACTAAAAACCATTCGACATGTTTTCTTTGCCAAGCCCAAGGGGTTTCTAGCTGCCAGCGTTCTGCTATTTCCTTTTGGATGATCCTTGCCTGACGTAGATGCCGTTTCCGTGTTACATGCGAGCCAGTCAGCACACCAGCTAGGAAAAGTTCCATGTCGAATGGCTTCCTCATGTCCGTCCTCCAATGTAGGCAGCGACTACATTGGAGGACCGTGTCCCAGCTCATAGCTGATTTGCCTCCGGGCTTCACGATCAAGGCTCCTATCTACCAGGCAACTTTGGCCGCCGTTGATAGGTGCGCGGTATTGGGTGATTTGCTCATAGCGCTCACATGCATACGCCGCCCGTAGCTCATGAAAGCCTTTGAGGTTGTGGGCATGGAGGATATCCCGCGCAGGTCGGACGACTTCCTGCAGAACGTTCAGGTAGCTTTCGTTTGGCGCAATAAGGTGGCGGCTACGCGCAGGCGACACCTTTCGCGCAAACCCAAGTGCACTTCGAACATGGTCGTCCACGGCAATCCAACGTGGCGCCGAGGTACCGGCGCGGCCGCCTTTGGTGCCGTCTTGAATGTTAATCCTGCCTAGGTTGTTAGCCTCGCGGCTTAGTCGTGGCAGATCCGCCAAGATGGCCTCGCGCAAGCGCATGCCGGTGGCTCGCGCCAACAGAACAATCGCGGCGGCCCGTAGCTGATGATGACTGCAAAGCGCATCGACGATCTGCTTAACCTGTTGGCGGTCTTGGCCCTGCGGCACAGAGTCGCGAATCCCGCTACGCTGCATACCCAATGTCTTGCTGGGGCTGGGCAATTTCACGCACTGATCACCGCGCAGCGCCGCCATGGTCCTATTAACGCTGGATAGGCGGTTTTGTGCGGTGCTTACGGCGAGATCGCCGCACCCAACCAGGTCACGCAGATACGCCGCATAGCCGGCCAACACTTTCCGATCAATCTGCCGCGCATCATTGATATCGGGCCCTTGTTCGGAGCGGCACCATTTCACGAATGCCTGCCACCGATCACAGTGCGCCTTGACCGTGCCGTAGTGGCCTCCGCCGAACATGTCCTTCAGCGCTTGCGGCCCCGCGTAGCTCAACTGCCTGCCGTAGCCGAAGTTACGCCCATCGCGTCTACCCACCAATGCCATGTCGGTCACCTCATCTTCCGCTCTCCAATCCTTGCCCCACGTCATCCCGCCAAGAATGCTGAGTGTTATCAGGGATCAAGGCCCCTGCAGCCTGTGGGGGTGTCCACTAACGCGGGAATGGTGGCTCCTTACAACCGGGAGCAAGGGCATCTCATGATCTGACCTCCTGAGCACCGTTACCGGTGGGCGGGTGGAGGCTGCATTGGTTGACGAGACCAGTGCAGCGAGATCCTGAGCCACGTGCAAGCAGCAATGCGATGACCGAGGCATGCCTGACTGTCAGTCAGGTGCAGTCCATTCCTTGGTCTGCGGCACCATCATCTACAGCGCTGTTGCTGGTGACATCCGCGTTTGTCACGCCGATTGTCACGAGGGGGATTGCCGCAAAGCCATGTGCGATCAGGGCTGCAGCAGTGGTAGAAGTGCCCGTCTCTTTCCAGAAGAAAGAGACGGGCACAGGTTGGCGCAGGATTCGGCCAAGCGGATAGTTTGCTGCAGGACAGCGAGGTACGGAGTATCTGGCGCACGAGCGCCATATGTGTAAGAGCATCCATCACATGGGTAGTGACCGTACGAGCTGCCGGATGCGAATCGTACTTGGGGAGAACCACCGCGGGAGCGGCGTGACCTTTAAGGTTGGGGTCACCTGGGGTGCTGTCATCGACAGCTCTTGCGACTCCCGGTCTACGCCTGTGGACAATATTCGTCAAGCAAAGCGATTTCAGGGATTTAGCGCCTGTGGATAAAACTATCCCCCGGTGGACATCAGTGGTTTTCCACAGACGTACGCTGTGCCAGCAGTTTCTTCTTAGGTATGGTCCTTTCAAACGGGGCGGCTTTGCAGCCCCGTTTGGAAGGACCCGCGCGGAGGAGCTTCATGCGGTGCTGTGGGTAACTTCACAGCGAGTCTGAGGTGGTGGTGCGGCGGGCTACTCGGTCCTCTTGGCACTGCGAAGGCGCGTGACGTTCTCGCCCGTCTGCTTGGCAAACTCATGCGGTGCTACATGGTCCTCGCGGTTCGCCTCTAGAAACCGACTCCACCAGGTCATGATCATCCGGCGTTCTTCGAGGAACTCGGCCTTGTGGGTATAAGCGGCCCGCACGTTGTTGCGTTCCTTGTGGCTCATCTGCCGCTCGATAGCCGTCTCCGACCACAGCCCGGACTCGACCAGCGCACTGCACGCCATGGCCCGGAACCCATGGCCGCAGATATCCACCTTAGTGTCGTAGCCCATCGTCCTGAGCGCGGCATTCACCGTGTTCTCGGACATCGGTTTCCACGGTTTGGCATCCCCCGCGAACACCAGGCCGAACTTGCCGGTGATCGTGTGGATTTGCTCAAGCAAGGTAACTGCTTGCGGCGATAAGGGTACAACGTGAATGTCACCGGCCATCTTTGTGCCCCTTGTGGAAAAGGGCACGCCGTCCAGCGCCGGTCGGGTGTCGGGGATCTCCCAGATGCCGCGATTGAGGTCGAACTCGTTCCAACGGGCGAAGCGCAGTTCACTGGAGCGTACGAATACATGCAACGACAGCATCACCGTGAGGCGCGTGAGCGGGCGACCTCTGTAGTCCTCGATGCATGCCAGTAGCTCTGGGAGTCGCGATAGGGGTAGTGCGGGTCGGTGAGTTACCCGTGGTGTCTTGATCGAGCCATCGAGGTCGTGAGCCGGGTTCGCCGTGATCAGCCGAAGCCGTTTGGCTTCGCGCATGATGCTTTGCAGGTAGTTCTTGATCCTGAGCGCCACGTCGATGGTGCCGCGCTTCGTCACGGCTTCCAGTGGCTGCATGAGGTCGTGGGTGTCCAGCTCAACGATTGCTCTGGCACCGAGCAAAGGGAATACGTGTGTCTTCAGCCGGCTGAGTACAGTCTTGGCGTGGCCGGGCGCCCACTTAGGCACCATGCTCGCATGCCAGTCGAGCGCAACGCTTTCGAAGGTTCGCCCGTTGATCACGGCCTGGACTTTGGCTTGTTGCTTGTACAGGATGGGGTCTATGCCGTTGGCGAGCTGCTGCTTGATCTCGAAGCGCTTGCGGCGTGCGTCGCCCAGCCCGACCACCGGGTAGCTGCCGAGGGCGGTCAGGCCTTCGCGGCCATCGGGTTTCACGTACCTGAGCCGCCAGCCTTTGCGGCCGTTGGGTTGCACAAGGAGGTAGAGACCGTTGCCGTCGAAGAGCTTGTACTCGCGCTCTCTGGGCTTCGCCGTGCGACAAGTGGTGTCTGTAAGCGGGGCAGTGGTGCGGGCCATAAGGGTAGTCTCCGATATCGAAACGGATCTCTATCCTTAAAACTACCCTTATTAGCGCTGGCTACCCTCGGAATCCGACGGAACGCCAAAACGAAAAAACCCGCCAGAAGGCGGGTTTTTCGGGGGTTCCAGAGATTTTGAAGCTTTCTATGGAACCTAATATGGTGCCGGCACCAGGAATCGAACCCGGGACCTACTGATTACAAGTCAGTTGCTCTACCATCTGAGCTATACCGGCACAGGGGCGTCATTATAGCGATCAGTTTGCGTCTGTAAACTACTTCTGCAACATTCCTCGCGATGCCCGGTTTCAGCGGCTATCGCGAGGTGTTTTGTTACCAGCCGCGGTGCATTGTGGTGGCGCTGGGTTCGGCTTTGGTGGGGTCGAATATCAGCGGTTTGTAGCGGCAATCGTGCTTTTTACAGTGCTCTCGGCAGCCGTGCTTTTTCTTGCAGCTGTAGGCCGGGCCCGTGTAGCCCTTGTCGCCGTATATCTGCATCTGCGGGATTTCCCAGCCAGACATCGGGGCGTAGTCGCCGGTGGTGCAGCCGCTCAAGTAAAACGCGCACGCCAGCAGGAGGAAGGATCTGATAATAGCCACAGGCAATTCCGTTTGGTCGAAGTGTCAGTGTTTGTGTGTGTCGAGGTAGCGCTGGATGGCGTGGTGGTCTCTGCTGAAGTCCGGCCCGGGGAAGCTCTGGGTGCCGTACATCTGCATGGGCGGCACTTGCCAGTCGGACCGGGGTGGCGGGACTTGCCAGTCGGACATGAAGGCGCAGCCGCTGAGGTAAAACGCGGACGCAAGCAGGGCGATGGATCTGATGATATCCACAGTCAATTCCGTTTATTCGAGGCGTCAGTCTTTGTTGAGGATGCGGTGGATGGTGCCGCCGCAGGACTGGTAGCAGCTGTCGTAGTCGCTGCCGCACGAGTAGCTAGAGCCGCTGTTGAACGGGTAGCTGGGGTAGTAGCAGCTTTTGCGCGCTTCCTTTTTGCTCTTGCCGGCCTGGCAAAGCTGGTAGCTTCTGTAGTTGGCCTGGTACAGGGCCTGATCGCTGTTCTCCTGCAGGCGCGCCATCTGTTTGCAGTGGTTGCGTTCCATCGAGCAGGAGTTGATGCAGTTCATGCCCGCCATGCTTGGCGGTGGGGAGTATCTATAGGTGTAGCTGGGGCCGCAGCCGCCGAGCAGGCCGACGGCCAGCACTAGCGCAGCGCGCCATTTGAGTGAATTGCTCACGAGTTGCCAGTTCCTTGTTCATTCCTCGCTGAACTCCAGCAGGTCACCTGGCTGGCAGTTCAACGCGCGACAGAGCTTCTCGAGGGTTTCCATCTTGAAACCCTTGATCTTGCCGTTTTTCAGCAACGACAGGTTCGCCTCCGTAATACCGATAATCTCGGCCAGATCCTTGGAGCGGATCTTGTTCTTGGCCATGACTACATCGAGTCGAATAATTATCGGCATAGGGGCAAGCTAGACATAACAGTTGTGTTCATCGCTGATGGTTTTGGCGTCACGCATGAGGAGTGAGAAGGCGCACAGGAAGATGCCTTTCATGATCTCGTAAACCGCCTGGGATGATACACCGATCGATACGCTGAAGCTTCTCTCGCCTTTGGGCAGGTCGATGGAGAACGCCAGGCCCTGCAAGGTGCCGATCATCGGCCAGACCATCGGCAAGCCGATGCACAGCAAGCCCACCCACCAGAGCATCTTGATGTTTTGCGTCGTCCAGGTTTCGCCCCGCGACAGGCGCAGGAAGAACAAGCCGGTCAGGTACAAGGCAAAAGCCGAGAGGCTGGCGGGGATCAGTTCCAGGCCGATCACCAGGCCCAGGGCCAGGTGCGAAGGCTGGTAGTCCGGGGCCAGCAGCAGCGGCATGTTTTCACCAAAGCTTTGCAGGTAGGCGCCTTGCACCTGGGCTTTTTCGAACACCCACAATAGTACGTTGCCGCCGAACTCGACGATCCCTGTACCCCAGGCGAGTACCGCGGCGAATGCACCGATCACTCGCAGACGCGATCTCGCGTAAGCCACTGTCTTACTGTTCATGGTTTCCCTCCGTGCTAGTTGAGCGGGGTGCATTATTTGTGAAAAATTATCGTATTACAATAATTAATTGTGATTTTGGTAGGGGTGCGGCGTTTTGACACGAGGGCAGGAGAGGGGTGTCAGAGGCTGCGCGGTGGCTGGATCGCTGGCAAGGCCAGCTCCCACACAGGCCGATGCACCACTATTGTGGGAGCTGGCCTTGCCGGCGATGGGGTGCGCAGCAGCCCCAAAATGGCCGGGTAATATAATTTACGAACCTTTCTGTAACCTTTAAGGGCTTTCACCTAAATACGGACTGAAAGACGCGAAAATTAATTAGTCATTTTCTATCGATTTGACTTTAACGATGCCTTGAGCTAATTTGTTGTTCATTATGTTGAACACTAAAGCGTTTCCGCTCCTCACCTCCCGCCTGGTTTCCCGTGAACGTCACTGGACCGGCGACCTCTAGCGCCTCCCCCGACAAACAGCCTCGTTTCTCTTTTTGTCTGCAGCCGTCAGCGCGATTTCGCTCGGCTTGTGTCGCCCGTGGGAGGGCATCATGCGTTCCTGGATCTATCTGTTTATCGCCATCACCGCTGAGGTGATCGGTACCGCGTCGATGAAATTCGCCGCCAGTCATTTCCCGATTCTTGGTCACGGGTTGATGTACCTGATGATCGGCCTGTCGTACTTCTTCCTGGCACTGGCGGTAAAACGCGTGCCGGTGGGCGTGGCCTACGCCCTGTGGGAAGGCATCGGTATCGTCCTGATTACCCTGATCAGCGTCACCTGGCTGGGCGAGAGCCTGGGCCTGCTCAAGGCCGCCGGCCTGGGTGTGATGATCGCCGGTATCCTGCTGATCAAGTCGGGTACCCGCGCCGCACCTGCCCCGCGCAACATGGAGGCCCTGCCATGCTGAGCATGAACTGGATTCCCTTCGCCTGGCTGGGCCTGGCGATCGTGCTGGAAGTGATCGCCAACCTGCTGCTCAAGTATTCCGACGGTTTCAAAAAGCGCGGCCTGGGCATTGCCTCGATTCTCTGTGTGCTGGCCGCCTTTACCGCACTGGCTCAGGCTGTGCGAGATATCGAACTGTCGCTGGCTTATGCCATCTGGGGTGGCTTCGGCATCCTCGCCACCGTGGCCATGGGCTGGGCGTTGTTTGGTCAACGCCTGGTGGGCCGTGGCTGGTTGGGGCTGGCGCTGTTGCTGGTGGGCATGAGCCTGTTGAAACTGGCCTGATTCAGCCTGCTTAGCGCTATTCGCGCGAAGGCTTATGCACAAGCCGCATGCCAAGCAGGTGCGCATTGCATCGGACCAACGCCCGCCGTTGGTCTTTGCGCAAATGGCTGTTTTTGCTGGCGATTAATCGGTGAACAAAAAATGACCAGCCTGTGAAAGCGCTTGGATCCACGAATTTGCAGGGGTTCGACGCAAGGTTGCGCACAGACTTATCCACAGGCTGAGCACCTTTACTGACGTTCGGCCAACAGCATCAGGTTGCGTGGCGTGAGAGGCTGTTCACAAAACACCCCGAGCTGTACCTGATAGGACTGTTCCTGCAGGAACAGTGCGCGATCCAGCACCAGCCACAATTCCAGCGGGCGGCGGAACAGATTGCGCAGCAATTCCAGGTTGCGCACCTGGGCCAGGCGCTGCCAGCCGGCGGCTTCCAGCGCGGGCCAATCGGGCTCGGCACCTGCCTGCAACTCTTTGAGTTCAGCAAGGCCCCGGCAGTAGTCGGCGAACGGCTTGTGCAGCCAACTGACCGGTAGCGAAGGCGTTGGCAGGTACTCATCCACCCCACGCACCTGACGTTGCCACAGATCGAAACCCAGGCGCCTGGCCATGGATTGGTCACGCTGGCGGCGCACGCGCGCACCAGCGGTAACCGTTTCGCTGAGCGGCAAGCCAAGATCTTCGATCGACAACTGCAAGCCAGAAGCCTTGGCGGCTGTGGATAACGGCTGGTACTGCGGCGCCTGGATGCGGTTGTAGCAGCACGGTGCGATGGCCAGTTGGCGGCAGCCCTGCTGGCTGGCCAGTTGCATCAGGCGTACATGCAGGTCGCCACAGGCGTGCAGGGCGACTGCCGTGTGCTCGGCATTCAGTTGCAAGGCGGCGTCATTGGCCAGTACATCCTGCAGGCGGTGTTCGGCGGGCAGCTGATGATGCTGGCTGAGGGCGATACCGGCTTCGACCAGCGCCGGGTCGAATTCCAGGCAGGTCAGTTGCTGGCTGTGCGGCTGCAACAAGCGTCGGCCCAGATGGCCCTTACCTGCGCACCAGTCCAGCCAGTGTCGCGGGTTGTGGATAAAGCCCAGATGGCTGGCGAAGGCTTCGATCTGCTGCCATTTGCGCCCCGGCACATCGACATTCAGACGAGGGCCTGCCGCGGGCAGAGCAACGGTGGATAACTCACCGATGGCAGACAGCTCTGCCGCCCGGCGCGCCAGTTGTGGAAAAGGTGCGGGGGCGTCTAGCTGCTCGGGGTGATTGTGCGCCGCCTCAGCCTCGCTCAACGAACGCTCGCGCAACCAGTGGGCAAGGGCCGGGTGCTCGGCTTCCCACGGCAGTTCCAGCTGGGTGAAAGGCCGTGGCCGCCAGAGTGCCTGGTGCTCGCGTAGAAAACCATCCAGCGCCTGGAAGCGGCTGAGCAGTTGGTCACCGGAAAGAGGAAAGGCAGTGGTCATGAGCGGATACGAAAACGGGGCTGAGATCAGCCCCGTTATACAGGTTTATCGACCCTGGCAGGCGTCGACGCGCAGCCAGCGCTCCAGCTGCTTGAAGGCTTGCACCAGCAGGAAGGAAATCAGCAGGTAGAACAGGCCCGCAGCGAAGAAGATCTCTACCGGCAGGTAGGTGCGGGCGATGATGGTCCGCGCCATGCCGGTCAGCTCCAGCAGGGTGACGGTACTGGCCAGGGCGCTGGCCTTGAGCATCAGGATCACTTCGTTGCTGTAGGCCGGCAGGCCGATGCGCGCTGCGCGTGGCAGCATGATGTAGATCATCGCCTTGGCCCGGGACATGCCCAGGGCCCGCGCCGCTTCAATTTCGCCACGGGGGATGGCCTGCAGCGCGCCACGCAGGATTTCTGCGATGTAGGCGGCAGTGTGCAAGGTCATGGTCAGCACCGTGCACCAGAACGGATCGCGCAGATACGGCCACAAGGCGCTGTTACGCACGGCATCGAACTGGGCCAGCCCGTAGTACACCAGGAACAGCTGAACCAGCAGCGGTGTGCCACGGAAGAAGAAAATGTAACCGTACGGCAGGGCGCGCACGTACCAGTGCCGCGAGGAGCGGGCGATGCCCAGTGGAATGGCGAGGATCAGGCCGGCAATGACCGCGATGGCTACCAGCTCCAGCGTCAGCGTGGCACCTTGGGCCAAGCGTGGCAGCCACTTGATGATGACTTCCCAGTTCATTGATTGGCCCTCACGAAGCCGCGAGCGGCGCGTTTTTCCATGAAGTGCATGCCGGTCATGGCAAGGACGGTCAGGCCCAGGTAGATGATGGCGGCGACCATGTAGAAGGTGAAGGGCTGCTTGCTCACGGTCACGGCGATTTGCGAGTGACGCATGATTTCTTCCAGGCCGATCACCGAGACCAGCGCGGTATCTTTCATCAGGATCATGAACAGGTTGCCCAGCCCCGGCAGCGCGATCCGCCACATTTGCGGCAGGATCAGCTTGGAGAAGATCCGCCCTTTGGACAGGCCGAGGGCCAGGCCGGCTTCACGGTGACCCTTGGGAATGGCCAGGATCGCACCACGGAACACTTCCGTGGCATAGGCGCCGAAGCACAGGCCCAGGGCAATGACACCTGCAGCGAAGGCATTGAGCTCCAGGCCAGGAATATTCAGAAGTTCGCCAAGCCGGTTCATCAGGCTGACGGTGCCGAAGTAAATCAACAACACCCAGAGCAGTTCGGGCACGCCGCGAACCAGCGTGGAGTAGAAGCCACCCAGCCATTGCAGGGGTTTGTACGGCGAGGTCTTGGCCAGGGCACCAAGCAGTCCCAGTACCAGCCCCAGAAACAGGGCCGACAACGCGAGTTTGACGGTCATCAGCGTCCCGGCCAACAAGGCCGGACCGAATCCGTAGAGATCAATATTCATGGGCAGGTTTGTTCAAGGGACCGGCATCGCCTCCAGGGCAATGCCGGTCGGGGCGAATCAATAGATGCTGAACGGGAAGTATTTGTTGTTGATCTTCTCGTAGGTGCCGTCGGCAACAATTTCCTTCAGAGCGGCGTTCAGCTTGTTGCGCAGTTCATTGTCACCTTTGCGCACGGCGATACCGACCTTGTCGCTTTCGTTCACCGGCTCGCCTTTGAACTCGTAGTTTTTACCGGCGTCGGACTTGAGCCAGTCGTAGTTGGCGTATTTGTCAGCCAGCAGGGCATCGACGCGGCCAGAAGTCAGGTCCAGGTAGGCGTTTTCCTGGGTGTCGTACAGGCTGACTTTGAACTTGCCGTCCATGCCGCCGTGATCGTCCAGCCAGATGGCGGCCTGGGTTGCGCGCTGGGTGCCCAGTGTCTTGCCTGCGAGCGAAGCATCATCGGTCTTGAAGTCGACGTTCTTCGGGGCAATGAACTGCTGCTTGTTCGAGTAGTACGGGTCGGTGAAGTCCACGGCCTGCTTGCGCTCGTCGGTAATCGACAGGGACGAGACGATGAAGTCGGACTTCTTCGCGTTCAGGGCTGGAATGATACCGTCCCAGTCGGAGACCACGACTTCACACTCGACCTTCATCTTGGCGCACAGGGCGTCGCCGATGTCTTTGTCGAAGCCGACCACCTGGCCGCTGGCATCCTTGTTGTTGAACGGCGGGTAGGCCGCCTCGATGCCCATTTTCAGTTTCTCGGCAGCCATGGCATTGGCCGAGAACACCAGCGTGGCGGCAGCGGCCAGGAGGAATTTCTTATAGGTCTGCATGCGTGTTGCTCCGTTAGCGGTTGCTGGACATGAATTGTTTACAACGCGCCGAGGTCGGGTTTTCGAAAACCTGCTGCGGCGTTCCTTGCTCTTCGACCAGCCCCTGGTGCAGGAAGACGACTTCGCTGGACACCTGGCGGGCAAAGCCCATTTCGTGGGTAACCAGTAGCATGGTACGGCCTTCTTCGGCGAGGGCACGGATAACGTTGAGCACTTCCTGGACCATTTCCGGGTCCAGGGCCGAAGTCGGCTCATCGAACAGAATGACTTTGGGCTTCATTGCCAGGGTGCGGGCGATGGCCGCACGCTGTTGCTGACCACCGGACAGTTCGGCCGGGTAGCTGTGACGCTTGTTGTGGATACCGACCTTGTTCAGCAGCGCTTCGGCATGCTCGATGGCCTCGGCCTTGCTCTGGCCCAGCACCCGGCGCGGCGCCTCGATGATGTTGTCGAGGATGCTCATGTGCGGCCACAGGTTGAAATTCTGGAAGACGAAGCCGATCTCGCTGCGCAGGCGATTGATCTGCTTGTTGTCGGCGGCGACCAGTTCGCCGTTTTTTGCCGCCTTGAGCCTGAGCTCTTCGCCAGCCACCAGAATCTGGCCCTGGTGCGGGTTTTCCAGCAGGTTGATGCAGCGCAGCAGAGTGGACTTGCCGGAGCCGGAGGATCCCAGGATCGAGATCACGTCGCCATCACGCGCGGTCAGCGAAATTCCCTTGAGGATTTCCTGGTCGCCGTAGCGTTTGTGCAGGTTGCGGATTTCCAGCGCGGGCGTGGCCTCAGCCATGTGCGGTCCTCATGTGTTCTGGTGCGCTCCTGCTGTTAGCGGCCTTCCTGGCGAGGCGCCAAGCTAGCATAGCGGTCCGAAGACAGCCAATAACGTCGGGAGAGGCAATCGGTTGGTGGGAGGGCGGGTGTCGCATCGCTGCAGTGGACTGTCGCGCAGATGTCCGCCTACCCTCGTTTCCAGGGCCGGAGCCTTGATGAAAAAAGGCGCGATGGTGCCAGTTTTGGCCGTTTCTGGGAAGTCGTTTCTGACCTTGTGCACAGGTTCGGGCCTTTATTTACGGCTTTGGTTGTACCTCGGGGTTGTACCTTTGTGTTCGTAGGAAGTGCATGAGGTGTTACCGGTGACGGATTGTGGTGCACCTAGGGTATTTGTAAGTGGGTATTTCAGTAATTGGCCAATTCCGCCGGTTTTCCAGGGGCTTTCGGTCAAGTCTTGGCCGAAAGACCTGTAAGCCTTGTTAAACGGGGCTGTGAGAATTTTCGAACGAACGGTCATCAGCCTGGCGCGGTAATTGCGTTATCGATCGGCAACAGGATGTAGCACTCTTTTTGAAGAGTGCGACTCGAGTAGCAGGATCAGAACGCCATTTCTCGCAAAGGTAGTTTTATGAGCGGTACGCACAATTCCAACGACCTCGCTCAGGGGCTCAAACAGCGGCATGTGACCATGCTGTCGATTGCCGGTGTCATCGGCGCCGGCCTGTTCGTCGGCTCCGGCCAGGCCATCGCCGAAGCCGGCCCTGCGGTGTTGCTGGCCTATGCCGCGGCCGGAACCCTGGTGGTGCTGGTGATGCGCATGCTGGCCGAGATGGCCGTCGCCTCGCCGGATACCGGTTCGTTTTCGACGTACGCCGACAAAGCCATCGGCCACTGGGCCGGCTTTACCATCGGCTGGCTGTACTGGTGGTTCTGGGTGCTGGTGATTCCGCTTGAGGCCAACGCCGCGGCGACCATCCTGCATGCCTGGTTTCCCGATATCGGCATCTGGGTGTTTACCCTGGTGATCACCTTGCTGCTGACTGCGACCAACCTGTTCAGTGTGAAGAACTACGGTGAATTCGAGTTCTGGTTCGCGTTGCTCAAGGTGGTGGCGATCATCGGCTTCATCATCCTTGGTGTTGCCGCGATCTTCGGCCTGCTGCCCAACAGCCAGGTCAGCGGCGTCAGCCACCTGTTCGACACCCAGGGCTTCATGCCCAACGGCATGGGCGCGGTGCTGGCGGCAATGCTCACCACCATGTTCTCGTTCATGGGTACCGAGATCGTCACCATCGCTGCCGCCGAGTCGAAAGACCCGGGCAAGCAGATCACCAAGGCCACCAACTCGGTGATCTGGCGGATCTTCCTGTTCTACCTCGTGTCGATCTTCGTGGTCGTGGCCCTGGTGCCGTGGACCAACAGTGACCTGGCCGAAGTCGGCTCGTACCAGACCGTGCTCAACCTGATGGGCATCCCCAACGCCAAGTTGATCGTCGACATCGTCGTGCTGATCGCCGTGACCAGTTGCCTGAACTCGGCGCTGTACACCTCCTCGCGGATGCTCTTCTCCCTGAGCAAGCGTGGCGATGCGCCGGCCATGGCCCAGCGCACCACCTCCAGCGGGACCCCGTATGTGGCGGTGGTGCTGTCGACTGCGGCGGCGTTCCTCACCGTGATCGCCAACTACCTGGCGCCTGCCCAGGTGTTCGAGTTCCTGCTGGCCAGCTCCGGCGCCATCGCCTTGCTGGTGTACCTGGTGATTGCCGTGTCGCAACTGCGCATGCGCCGTCAGCGTATGCAGCGCGGTGAGAAGATCGCCTTCAAGATGTGGCTGTTCCCGGGGCTGACCTGGGCGACGATCGCTTTCATTGTCGGCATTCTGACGGTGATGCTGATCCGTCCGGATCATCGTATCGAGATCGTCGCGACCGGCTTGTTGTCGATTGCCGTGGTCGCCGCCGGGCTGCTGGTGGCGCGCAAGCGCAAGACCGAGGCGGCCGGGCGGGCGGTGCTGAACAACTGATGTGATGCGGGTGCAATGACAAAGGCCGCGATCTGTGAGGATCGCGGCCTTTTTTGTTCAAGCAGGAAGTGGTGTGGTGTTCTGGTTGGCCCCATCGCTGGCAAGCCAGCTCCCACAGGGACTGTGGTGGGAGCCGGTCTTGCCGGCGATGGGCTGCAGCGCAGCCCCATCCGGCTATCGCCATTGAGGGGATCAGGAGCCAGGCAAGCTGTCAGCCGAACTTCTTCTGCTGTTTGGACACCGCTTCGGAAGCTGCAATGTAGGCTTCCTGGAACTCGTCGCTCTCGAGCCAGGCCATGGAAGTGGCCTCGTCGGCGCCGTCCAGCCATTTGCGGTAGGCACTGAAGACCATGACGATGTAGTCGGTGGCATGTTCTTCCTTGTGGCCCTTGAGCACCAGGGTCAGCAGCGGGTCGACCAGGAACACCGAGATCAGCGCGACCAGGCCGGTGTCCTGGGCTTGCTTCATTTTTTCGAACAGGGCGGTATAGCTGCCCGATTCCATCGCCTTGTTGAATACCTGCTCGACGCTGGCGCTGGAGCTTTCGCCCGAGCTCTTGACCGCCTGGCCGCTACGCACCATGCGGTTCTCGCGAGCCTTGCTGGCGGCGCGCTTGGCGCGTTTCTGTTGTTTGCTGCTGGAGGCCATCGGTGAACCCTTGTGCTGAGCCGGATAAATTCTGCGTATTGAATCGCAGTTGGCCGGGAAACCCAAGTGCCGCCGACGGCCTGGAGCACGCTCAGGCCGGTTGGGTCAGCTCGCCGCGGTCTTCCTCTTCCAGCACACGCGCGGCGCGGTCTACCAGTAGCGGGTCAGGCTGGTGGGCGACGCTCAGGTCCTTGCCGGGGTAGTCCAGCGAGTGCAGGAAGTGGCGGATGCAGTTGATCCGCGCGCGCTTCTTGTCGTCGGACTTGATTACCGTCCACGGGGCATCGGCGGTGTCGGTGTGGAAGAACATCGCCTCCTTGGCGGCGGTGTATTCGTCCCACTTGTCCAGCGACTTGATGTCGATCGGCGACAGCTTCCAGTGCTTGAGCGGGTCGTCGCGACGGGAGATGAAACGGCGCAACTGCTCTTCGCGGTTCACCGAGAACCAGTACTTGAACAACAGGATGCCGCTGTTGCACAACATGCGCTCGAGCTCCGGCGCCTGGCGCATGAACTCCAGGTATTGCAGCGGCGAGCAGAAGTCCATGACCCGCTCGACCCCGGCGCGGTTGTACCAGGAGCGGTCGAAGAAGACCATTTCACCGGCCGTGGGCAGGTGCTGGACATAGCGCTGGAAGTACCACTGGCCTTTCTCCTGCTCGGAAGGCTTCTCCAGGGCGACGATTCGCGCGCCGCGCGGGTTCAGGTGCTCCATGAAGCGCTTGATGGTGCCGCCCTTGCCGGCGGCGTCACGGCCCTCGAACAGCACGACGATGCGCTGGCCGGTTTCCTTGACCCAGCTTTGCACCTTGAGCAACTCGATCTGCAGTTCATGCTTGGCCTTTTCGTACTCGGCGCGGCGCATGCGGTTGCGGTACGGATAGCTGGCCGGCAGCTTGGCCGAGGCGCTGTCTTCGTTGGAGCCACGTGGCGCCGAGGCGACTTTCAAAGCGGCTGGTTGTTGGCTGATGGCGCTGATTTCGGCTTCGGCAGCGGCGCTTGCTGCAGGCTTGCGTGGGGTACGTGGACGGCGTGGGCGGGTGCTGGCAACTTTGCGTGCCGGGCTTGGGCTGGTGCTCGCAGATGTTTCAGTGGTAGGTGAGGGCAGGGGCAGGGCAGTGGATTCTTCGCTCATGGGGAGGCCTGTTGGTTCCTTCTAATATCCTCAGAGCATTTTATCGGGGCAGGCCAGGGGCATATTGACGGTGGTCAACAGCCCTTGGCATAGCGCCATCAGTACCAGTATTTCGGATAGCTGTTGGCCTGGCGCGCATTGTTCAGGCACCAGGCCACGGCGACGATCACCAGCGAGCCTGCAAGCACCGGGGTCACCACGAAGCTCAGTGGTGCATGGCTGGCGATCACTACCAGCGGGTTGGCCCCGGCTGGCGCGTGCAGGGTGCGGGTCTGCTGCATGGCGGCCAGCGCCAGGCCGACGGCCAGGGCTGCGCTCCACCAGCTGTCGCCGAGGGTATGCAGCACTGCCAGGCCCACCAGGGTGGCAATCACGTGCCCGCCGATGATGTTGCGCGGCTGCGCCAGCGGCGAGTCGGGCATGCCGAAGGCCAGCACGCAGCTGGCGCCAAACGGCGCCATCAACCACAAGGCACCGGACACCTGGCTGAGCCAGCCGGTGGCGCCGATCGCCAGGGCCGCGCCAATCAGTGACAACAGGCTGAAGTGCAGGGAGGGGGCGGCGGGCGCCTTGGATTTGAACGGCATGGGCACAGTCTCCAGGTGGGCAATTTGCGCCGAGGATACCGATCGGTTTACCTGCAAGTCAACCGATCGGTATACACTGCTCGTAATTGTCCTGATCGAAGGTGTGGCATGAGTACGTCCGAGAAAATCGCCGAGTCGGCGCTGCAACTGTTCTACCGCCAGGGTTACCACGGCACCGGGGTCGAGCAGTTGAGCCAGGAGGCCGGGGTAACCAAGAAGACCCTGTACCGGCATTTCCCCAGCAAGGAGCTGTTGATCGAGGCAGCACTGGAGCGGCGCGATCACGATTTCATGGCGCGCCTGGAAAGCGCTCTGGCGGCCGTTGAGGCAAAAGCGCGGCCGTTGGCCTATATCGACTTTATTGAGGCCTGGGCGCGCTCTGAAGACTTCCACGGTTGTGCCTTCATCAACGCGTCAGCCGAATACACCGGGTCGGCCGAACCGCCCCATGTGCTGGCCAGGTTGCACAAGCACAAGGTCATGGCCGCACTTGAACAGGCCTGCCGGGAGGCTGGGTGCAAGCAGCCGGCTGCGGCGGGGCAGCTGTTTCTGATCGGCGAGGGGTTGATCGTGGCGTCGCAGGTCGGCGGGATGCAGGTGCCGCTGTTCGAGGCGGCGCGGTCGATGGTGGCTGCGCTGGCCTAGCGCAGCATCCCGCAGATCTGATTGCCTTCGTAACCATGGATGATCGGCGCGAGGATCATCATCGGGCCGCAGGCGTACATGGGCGAGCTGATGGTCTGCCTGGCGTTGAACAGCACGACCTGGTCGCCATCGATGTCCGGGCCGTAGGCCACTTCGCTGTAGGTCCTGCACACCGGCAGTAGCAAAGGCACCGGCACGACCACTGCCCAGAGGGTGACGCCGCACCATTCGCGGGTGACGTCGGATTTCTCCGATTTGCTAACCTTGGGGGTGATGTTCTTCAGGCGCAGGATGCGATGGGCCGAGGTGGGATAGGTCTGTTTTTCCGGCAGCACGACGGTGGCGCCGACACAGCCGGTCAGGCTCAGAAGTATGGCGACGACAACGGCAATCGATTTCATCCCTGGCTCCGATGTGCTCGCGGCATTTCCGTGCGCGAGAAAGCCTGCGTTCGCTGATAAATCGCAGGCATGAAAAAAGCCCCAAGGAATCACTTCGCTTGGGGCTTTTCGGTATTAGTGGTGCCCAGAGACGGAATCGAACCGCCGACACGGGGATTTTCAATCCCCTGCTCTACCGACTGAGCTATCTGGGCAACGGGGCGCATTAAAAGGGTTTTTCGGATTTACGTCAACGACTTTTTGAAAATTTTTTAAATTAATTCCGTCGCTTACGATTTTCCGGGGTTATTCGCTAGGTGGAACGTAGCCTTCGGCCTTCTCGTAATCCTGACCGGAGAAGAACTTGTCCATCTCGCCCTGGAGGAATTTGCGGTCCTCGGCGTTCATCATGTTCAGGCGCTTCTCGTTGATCAGCATGGTCTGTTCTTTCTGCCAGTCGGCCCAAGCTTGCTGCGAGATGTTCTCGAAGATGTCCTGGCCCTTGGCGCCCGGGTAGGGGGCACGATCCAGGCCAGGCATTTCTTTATGGTACTTGCGGCACATTACGGTGCGGGTCATCGCGACTCTCCTGTAAGCAATACGTCGGCCGCGCGTTTAAGCAGTTTTTTCACCGGGGCGGCAAGGCCCAGGCGCGGCGGGGTGGCGAGGTTATACCAGAGCCAGTCGGCCTCGGCCACGTGGTCGGTGGCGGTATCGACGCGCACCAGCCAGGGTTCGATGGTCAGCTGGAAATGGCTGAAGGTGTGGGTCAGGCCGTCCAGCGCCTGGCTGCCGGCCAGGCTCAGGCCGTGCTGGTCGGCCAGGTCGTCGATCTGTTCGAGGTTGTCCAGCTCCGGCAGGCTCCACAGCCCGCCCCAGAGGCCGCTGGAAGGCCGCCGGTAAAGCAGGATGGCGCCTTCGTGGTTGGCCAGCAGCGGCATCAGCGTGCGCTTTTGCGGCAGCTCCTTGCGCGGCTTGGGCACCGGGTAGCGGATTTCCTGGCCGAGCAGGTGCGCCTCGCAACCGACCTTGAGCGGGCACAGCAGGCAACTGGGCTTGCTGCGGGTGCACAGGGTGGCGCCCAGGTCCATCATCGCCTGGGTGTAGTGATTTACCCGGCTGTGCGGGGTATAGCGCTCGGCGTTGGCCCACAGCATCTTGGCCACTTTCGGCTCGCCGGGGTAACCCTCTTGCGCGGTATAGCGGGCCAGCACGCGCTTGACGTTGCCGTCGAGGATCGGTGCGCGCAGGCCCATGCTGATGCTGGCAATGGCGCCGGCGGTGGACAGGCCGATGCCCGGCAGGTCGGTGAGCTTCTCGACATCGCGGGGGAACTCGCCACCGTATTGCTCGACGACGATCTTCGCGGTCTTTTGCAGGTTGCGCGCCCGGGTGTAGTAACCCAGGCCCGTCCACAGGTGCAGCACTTCGTCCTCGGGGGCTTCGGCCAGGGCCTGGACCGTCGGCAGCGCTTGCATGAAACGGTCGAAGTAGTTGAGCACGGTGCTCACCTGGGTCTGCTGCAGCATGATCTCCGAAACCCACACCCGATACGGGGTGATGCCCTGTTGCCAGGGCAGGTCGTGGCGACCGTTACGGTCGTACCACTCCAGCACGGCGCTGGAAAACTGCTCGGGGCTCATCGCTTGAACAACCCCTTGAGTGCGTCCTTGAGCTCCGGGCTGACCTTGTCACCGAGTTTCTCGTCGATCTTCTCGCTGAGTTTTTCGCTGACCTTGTCGCCGGCAAGCTTGGCCGCGACCTTGCCCAGGCCGTCTTTATCCAGGCGGCAGGCCTTGGCACCCAGCTCCAGCGGGCCGCGGCAGCGCAGCGGCAGTTCGAGGCCGACATAGCGCTCGCCCACCTGGCAGGCCGGGTCGGGCATATCGCGCTTGTCGCCTTCGACGATCACGCCAATGCGGTAGTCCATGCCCAGCACGCGCAGGTCGAGATCGCCCTGGCCATTGACGGTCAGGCCGGGAATCCGCGCCTTGAGGTCAGGGTTGCTGGCTACGCCGTTACGCATTACCAGGCTGCCCTTGAGCTCCTGGAACGGGGTGTCCTTGCCGCGTGGTTCGCCGCTCAGCGTCTTGCGGTTGAGGGTGGCGATGGCCTGGCACAGCTGCTGCTCGAGGTTGGCGTTGACCAGGATGCCGTCGTTGATGACGAAGCTGGCGTTGCCGTTGAGGGTGTCGACCAGGGCCTTCTGGCTGTTGCCGGTGGCGGTCAGGTCGCTGTTCAGGGTCAGCAGGCCCTTGACCGGTGCAGTGCCGGTTTCGCTCTTGATGAAGTGCTCGACCGGTACCCGGTTGATGCGGGTGTTGAGGCCGATCTGCGGCACTGCCGGACGCACGTCGAGGGTGCCCTTGCTTTCGAAGTCGCCGTTGTACAGGCCACCGCGCAGGGTTTCCAGAGTGATCAGGCCACCCTGGCCCTGGGCCTTGAGGTGGGCGTTTGCGATCGGCAGCTTGTCCAGGGTCAGCTGAGCAAAAGTCAGATCGGCTTGCAGGTCGACTTTGCGCAGGCGATCAACCGGCAGCAGTTTGTCGTTGCTCCAGGCCACCTGGGTTGGCGCGTCGGGCAGCGGCGTGGTGCCGGCACCGGCCAGGGCGCCAGCTTCTTTGCTCTGCACTTCGGCCTGGCGCGCGGCCTTGGCGCCTTTGGCCGCATCGCTTTTGGCCAGCAGGTAGCGGTCGGCGTCGAACTTGTCGGCCTTGAGCTGCACGCGCAGGGCTTGCTTGGCGAAGTCTTCGACGGCCAGGCGACCGCTGAAGGTGCTGTCGTCGAGTTTAATCGCCAGGTCTTCCAGGGCCAGGCTGTTCGGTGTGCCTTGCAAACGGGTGACCAGCTCGACCTTGCTCAGGGTGCTGGGGTCGGCCGAAACCGGCAGCGGGTGGCCGATGCTGTCGAGGAAGTTGCGCAGGTCGAACTGGGCAATCGACAGGCCGCCGCTCAGCTGTGGCGTTTTGTCGAGGTCGCGCAGGTTCAGCTCGCCAAGGGCGCGCAACTGGTTGGCCGAGAGCTTGAGGCCGTTCCATTCGGCGACGTTGGCTGCCAGATCAACCAGCAACTGGCCCTGGGCGGCGAAGGTCATGGTCTTGCCTTGCAGCGGTTCGCCCGAGGCTTCGCCGCTGAGCTTCATGTCTTCGAACTGGTAGCGCTTGAGCCGCCGATCGAAGCGCAGTTCGCCGTTAAGCTCGGTGCGCGCCTTGATCACCGGCTGGCCGGAGCTGAGGAAGGCGGTCATCTTCAGCGGGATGTTCACCCCTTCATGCACCGCGCCGGTGCTCAGCTGGATGCTTTCGGCGCCGAAGCTCTGGCCGCTGCGGGCATCGTTGTACTGCACGCGGGCGTTATTGACGGTCAGGCTGTCGATGTCGAGCTTGATCGGGCGCTCGCTGGCGCTGTCGGTGCTGGCTTGTGCGGCGGCGTCGGCAGGCGTGGTGCCGGCGCCTTCGGCCGGGGCCGGGGTAGCGGCAGGCAGGGGCTTGCCGATGTCTTCCCAGTTGCCGTGGCCTTTTTCGTCGCGGCTCAGGGTCAGGTTCAGGCCCTCGACGCGCACGTCGCTCATCTGCACTTCACGGCGCAGCAAGGGCAGCACGCGTACCGACAGGCCGAGCATCTGCAGGTCGGCAAACGGCACTTTCGGGTTGTTCAGGGTGGCGATGCTGGCTTCATGCAGCTCAAGGCCCAGCCACGGGAACAGGCTCCAGCCGATGTCGCCATTGAGCGTCAGCTCGACGTGGGCCTTGTCGCGTGCCAGCTGGCGAATCTCGTCTTTGTAGTCGTTGGGATCGAAGAGGTGGGTCAGGGCGAAGCCCAGAGCCACAATGATCAGCAACAACCCGAGAAGCACCAGCCCCAGGATTTTGCCGAACGCTTTCATGGGCGAGTCCTTGTAGTCCGATTTCTAAATTCAGCCGCAGAGTATAGCGCTGCGGTTATCACCGCTGGGTGATATGGGGCGAAGGTTTAGTCCTGCAAAGGTGTCGGATTCGACAGCAGAGGGCCTGACAGTTCCTTGCCGGGGAGATCAGTTGTTGAACAAACGACGGTATCAGTTTGCGCTCAGTGGCCACGGCAAATGCTACTCTCTCGCCGCTCTCAGGCCCTGCTGCGGCTATTTGTCGCGCAAAAGGGCCGTTCGCCAATAAAAACGACCAGTTGCCAGAGGGCCAAGGTCGAGGGTGGTGAGCGCTTCATACCTACGAGGGGAACACAACAATGAGCAGCAGCATCACGGCCGGCGCCATAGCGAGCGCGCCCGGTTTCCTGTCCAAGGAGCGGATCATCGCCCGTCCGGGCTTCAACCGGTGGCTGGTGCCGCCAGCGGCCCTGGCCATTCACCTGTGCATCGGCATGGCCTACGGTTTTTCGGTGTTCTGGTTGCCGCTGTCGCAGGCCATCGGTATCAGTGCGCCGGTTGTCTGCTCGGAAGAAACCAACTTCCTGATGCGCATGTTTACCACCGGGTGTGACTGGCCGATCTCGATGCTCAGCTGGATCTACACGTTGTTCTTCGTCTTCCTCGGCTGTTCGGCGGCCATCTGGGGCGGCTGGCTGGAACACGCCGGGCCGCGCAAGGCCGGGGTGGTATCGACCCTGTGCTGGTGCGGCGGCCTGTTGATTTCCGCTCTCGGCGTCTATACCCACCAGCTGTGGCTGATGTGGCTGGGCTCCGGGGTGATTGGCGGTATCGGCCTGGGGCTTGGTTACATTTCGCCGGTCTCGACCCTGATCAAGTGGTTCCCGGACAAACGCGGCATGGCTACCGGCATGGCGATCATGGGCTTTGGCGGCGGCGCCATGGTCGGTGCGCCGCTGGCGGCAGCCTTGATGAACCACTTTGCCACTCCCGGCGACGTCGGCGTCTGGCAGAGCTTCGTGGTGATGGCGCTGATCTACTTCGTGTTCATGCTCGGCGGCGCCCTGGCCTATCGCGTGCCGCCCACCGGCTGGAAACCTGGAGGCTGGTCCGCACCGCTGAAAAAAGCCAACAACGCGATGATCACTCATCGTCATGTGCACGTCAGTGTGGCATGGAAAACTCCGCAGTTTGTGCTGATCTGGCTGGTTTTGTGCCTGAACGTGTCGGCGGGTATCGGCATTCTCGGCATGGCCTCGCCGCTGTTGCAGGAAGTCTTTGCCGGCAAGTTGCTGGGCAATGACCTGGGCTTCAGTCAGCTCAACACTGCGCAACTGGGCCAGATCGCGGCGATTGCAGCAGGTTTTACCGGCTTGCTCAGCCTGTTCAACATTGGCGGGCGCTTCTTCTGGGCGTCGTTCTCCGACTATATCGGGCGCAAGAACACCTATTTCGCCTTCTTCGCCCTGGGCGTGGCCCTGTATGCGCTGGTGCCGAACATGGGCCATCTGGGCAACATCGCCCTGTTCGTGGCGGCGTTCTGCATCATCCTGTCGATGTATGGCGGTGGCTTTGCGACGGTGCCGGCGTACCTGGCCGACCTGTTCGGCACGCAGATGGTCGGCGCCATTCACGGTCGCCTGCTGACCGCCTGGGCCGCAGCCGGGGTGCTGGGGCCGGTGCTGATCACCTACCTGCGCGAGTACCAGCTGGAACTGGGCGTGCCGCGGGCGGCGGCCTATGACATCACCCTGTACATCCTCGCCGGGTTGCTGGTGCTGGGCTTTGTCTGCAATGCGCTGGTACGGCCGGTGGCCGACAAGTACTTCATGACCGATGCCGAGCTTGCTGCCGAGCGGGCCCTGAGCCATGACCAGGGCAGCGCCAGCGAGCGCGCGCTGGAGTGGCAGGCTGATCCGGCCAGCAGGCCGCTGGTGCTGGCGGCCTGGCTGGTGGTTGTGGTGCCGCTGGCCTGGGGGATCTGGGTGACGCTGCAGAAGACGGCGGTGTTGTTCAATTAGGCCTGCTGCGCAGGCCATCGCCGGCAAGGCCGGCTCCCACAAGATCTTCATGCACTGACCCTTGTGGGAGCAACTGTCTGTGGGAGCAACTGTCTTGATCAGGCTGTTTGCTCTCGCCAAGGGGTATTGTCCCGCAGCATTGCATTCAGCCTGACAATCAGCACCCGCATGCAAGCTACGAGTGCCACCTTGGCGCACTTGCCACGTGCCCGAAGTGCTTCGTAGCGTGCTTTAAATTCTGTGTTGTGACGGATGATGATCCAGCTCGACATGTACAGCACTCGCCTTACATGGGCCCGACCACCCCATATCTGGCGGTGCCCTCGATGGCTACCACTATCGT
>NZ_OPYO01000034.1:0-40301 GCF_900275665.1 Pseudomonas sp. JV241A | reverse complement strand
TGGCCTTCGCGCCGACCGGTGTTTGACCTTCTCGTTCCTGGCGCAGTTGCTCGACCCAGCGACGAAGCGCGGTCCGCCCTAGACCAAGGCTCTCGCAGACATCAGGGACTGACTCACCATCGTCCAGCACCATCTCGGCAGCTTTGATTTTGAATTCGTTCGAGTAAGATTTTCGCACTGATTTTGCCTCCAATTGGGCGCCATAATAGCGCCCGACGAAGGTGTCCAAAATCATTAGGCCAGTTCAGCTTGCCCCGCGATCAGCTTCACATCAGATCCTGAAACTCCCCACCAATTGCTTCAACCGATTGGCCTGATTCTCCAGGTCATTGCAGGCGCGCAAGGTTGCCTGCAGGTTCTCCACCCCTTCCTGATTCAGCGCATTGATCTCGGTGATGTCGACATTGATCGACTCGACCACGGCTGTCTGCTCTTCGGTGGCGGTGGCCACCGACTGGTTCATGCCGTCGATCTCGCCGATCCGCTGGGTCACGCTGCCCAGCCGCTCGCCGGCCTGGTTGGCGATGCCGACGCTGTGCTGGCTGTGGCTCTGGCTTTCGGTCATGGTGCTGACCGCCACCTGGGCGCCGGCCTGCAGTTCTTCGATGATGCGCTGAACCTGCTGCGCCGAATCCTGGGTGCGGTGGGCCAGGTTGCGTACCTCGTCCGCCACCACGGCAAATCCGCGCCCGGCTTCACCGGCGCGGGCCGCTTCAATTGCGGCATTGAGCGCCAGCAGGTTGGTCTGCTGGGAAATGCCGCTGATCACTTCGAGGATCTGGCCAATGTTCACCGTGTTGGTGTTGAGCGTTTCGATATTGCCGCACGAGTCGCTGATCTTCGCCGACAACTGGTTCATCACCTCGATGGTTTGTTCGACCACCTGCTGACCTTCGGCCGCGAGGTTGCGCGCATCGCTGGAGTGCTGCGAGGCGAGGGCGGCGTTCTGGGCGATTTCCTGGGCGGCGGCGCCGAGCTGATTAATCGCCGCGGCGACGCTGCTGGTGCGGCTCGACTGCTGGTCGGCGTTGTGGATCGAGGCGTTCGAGGCGCTGACCACGCGCTGGGCCACTTCATTGACCTGGCCGGTGGCCGAGGCCACTTCGCGGATCGACTCGTGGATGCGCTCGACAAAACGGTTGAACGATTGGCCGAGGCTGCCGAACTCGTCCTGGCCATGGATGCGCAGGCGCCGGGTCAGGTCGCCTTCGCCTTCGGCGATGTCATGCATGGCCCGGCCCATTACGTGCAGCGGCTCCATCAACACGCGAATCAGCACGCCGAGCAGGGCAATGATGATCAGCACCGCAATCACCGTGGCCACCACCGCCGAGGTGCGCAGTTCGCTGAGCGTGGCGAAGGCAAAGTCCTGGTCGAGCACCAGTGCCACGTACCAGTCAGCCGAGGGCACGCCGTTGACCTTGGTGAAGGTGATGAACTGCTTGTGGCCGTCCAGTTCGGCTTCTTTCAGGCCGCTGCCCACCTGCGGAGTGTCTTGCGGGTAGGCGTCGCTGAGGTTTTTCAGCACCAGGTCGGCTTGCGGGTGCACGAGGATCTTGCCGGCGCCGTTGACGATGAAGGCCTGGCCGTGGCCGTCGAAGTTCAGTGCGTTGATGATCGCACTGATGCTGTCCAGGTCGGTGTCGGCGCCATTGACGCCAATCAGCCGGCCCTGGTGCTGCACCGGGGTGGCGAGGGTGATCACCAGTTTGTTGGCTGAAACGGAAATGTACGGCTCGGTGACGATGGACTGGCCGGCACTGGTAGCGGCCTTGTACCAGCCGCGAACCCGCGGATCGTAGTCGGCGGCGCGATTGCCCAGCGGTACCGATTGCATGTAGCCGTCCTGGCCGCCGAAATAGGTCAGCAGAAAGTTGCTGCCGTACACCGGCAGGCTCAGGCTGCGGGTCAGGCTGTCCTTGCTGGCGCCATCGACGGCAACCTGCTGGGACAGCGACTGCAGGAGCTGCATGCGGCTTTGCAACCAGGTCTGGATGTTGCTGCTGGTCAGGCTGCCGAGTTCCTGCATCGAGGCTTCGGTGTTGCTGCGCAGGGTCTGGCGCTGGCGGTAATCGTTGAACAGGATGAAACAAGTGAAGGCGACAGCGACCACCAGGGCGGCGGCGAGCAGAATCTTGTGGCTGAACTTCAGGTTTTTTGTCATTGCGAGGTCTGTCTGCACAAGGCGGGTCAACGGGTGGGGCGCGGCAATCGGTCGCAGCGCCTTCCTGTGTCGTCCGTTATGGACAAAAGATTAATCGCAGAACTCATCAGTCGACCAATGGCGGGGCTTTGACGCCAACAAAACCGGAGCGCTCGGGAACCGGATGAGCTTTTTCCCTTCTAAGCTGTCGGTAGGCCACCGCGCCTGCACCCTCATGTCCAGGAGTGACCCTTCATGTCGTTGCGTTCCCTCGCCCTGCTGTCCTTGTGCGTGTTCCTTACTGCGTGCAACAAGATCAACCAGGAAAACTATTCACAGATCAAGTCCGGGATGACCAAGGTCGAGGTCGAAAAACTGCTCGGCGCGCCGACCGATTGCTCGGGCGCCCTGGGCATGTCCAGTTGCACCTGGGGCGACGAGAAAACGTTCATCAGCGTCCAGTACGCCGGCGACAAGGTGTTGATGTATTCCGGGCAGGGTCTGAAATGAAGCGGCTGCACTTGCTGTTGGTGCTGTGTGCCGGGTTGATCCTCGGCGGTTGCGCCAGCTCCGGCGTCGGGTCCCTTGAGCCGAAGACCGCCGACAGCGTCGACCTCAAGCGCTACCAGGGCAAGTGGTATGAGCTGGCGCGTTTGCCGATGTATTTCCAGCGTGACTGCGCCCAGTCCGAAGCCCATTACAACCTCAAGCCGGACGGCAGCGTCGGTGTGCTCAACCGCTGCCGCACCCTTGCAGGTGAATGGCAGGAGGCCAGCGGCACGGCCAACGTGCAGGTGCCGGGCAAGACCGACAAGCTTTGGGTGGTGTTCGACAACTGGTTCTCGAAGTTGCTACCGGGCGTTGCCAAGGGTGACTACTGGATCCTCTACGTCGACGACAAATACCACACCGCGCTGGTCGGCAATCCGGACCGCAAGTACCTGTGGATACTCTCGCGTACCCCGACCATCCCGGCCTTGCAGCGCGAAAGCCTGCTGGCCAAGGCGCGCCAGCAGGGCTACGACACCCAGCGGCTGATCTGGCGGGTGGCGGACAAGGAGATGGCTGCGGCTAAGCCTTGATGCCCAAATCGCTGGCAAGCCAGCTCCCACAGTGTAGGAGCGGGCTTGCCCCGCGATGGCGTAATCAGCCCAACAGGCTGCGCAGCACTCCGGCAAACTCCCGCGCGCTGTCTTCTTCCTGGGCATGGTGCCCTTGGCGCACTACCCACTGGCCGTTGACCATCACGTCGCGCACCTGACGGTCACCGCCAGCAAACAGCCAGCGGTTGAGAATGCCGTCTTCACTGGCTGTCGACAGATACGGGTCGTTGCCATCGAGCACCAGCCAGTCCGCGCGCTTGCCCACCGCCAGTTCGCCAATCGGCTGCCCCAGCGCCTGCGCGCCACCGCTCAGGGCGGCATCGAACAGGGTGCGCCCGACCATCGGCTGATCGCCGCGGTACAGGCGGTTACGGCGCTGGTCGCGCAGGCGCTGGCCATACTCCAGCCAGCGCAATTCCTCGACCACGCTCAACGACACATGGCTGTCCGAGCCGATTCCCAGGCGCCCGCCCTGGGCCAGGTAGTCCACGGCCGGGAAGATACCGTCGCCCAGGTTCGCTTCGGTGGTCAGGCACAGGCCGGCAACCGCGCCGCTGCGGGCCATCAGCTCGACTTCGTCGGGCTCGGCATGGGTGGCGTGGACCAGGCACCAGCGCTGATCCACTTCGGTGTTCTCATAGAGCCACTGCAAAGGCCGGCGGCCGCTCCAGGCCAGGCAGTCGTCGACTTCCTTCTGTTGCTCGGCGATATGGATGTGCACCGGGCAGGCCTTGTCGCTGGCGGCCAGTACCTGGGCGATCTGCTCCGGGGTGACCGCGCGCAGGGAGTGGAAGCACAGGCCCAGCCCTTGCGCGGGCTGCTCGGCCAGCAGTGGCGCCAGGCGCGCCTGCAGGTTCAGATACTGTTCGGTGCTGTTGATAAAGCGCCGCTGGCCTTCGTTCGGTGTTTGCCCGCCAAAGCCCGAGTGGCTGTACAGCACTGGCAGCAGGGTCAGGCCGATGCCGCTGGTGCGCGCCGCGGCACTGATGCGCAAGGACAGTTCCGCCGGGTCGGCGTAGGCCTGGCCCTGGGTGTCGTGGTGAACGTAATGGAATTCGGCGACCGAGGTGTAGCCGGCCTTGAGCATTTCGATGTACAGCTGACGGGCGATGACCTGCAGTTGTTCAGGGCTGATCTTGCCGACCAGGCGATACATCAGCTCGCGCCAGGTCCAGAAGCTGTCGTTAGGGTTGCCGGCCACTTCCGCGAGCCCGGCCATGGCGCGCTGGAAGGCGTGCGAGTGCAGGTTGGGCATGCCTGGCAGCAGCGGACCGGCCAGGCGTTCGGCGTTTTCGGCCGAGGCGTTGGCCTGGATGCTGGTCAGCAGGCCGTCAGCGCCGACCTCGATTCGGACGTTTTCGGCCCAGCCCGTAGGCAGCAAAGCACGTTCGGCAAAGAAGACGGACATCGGCACGGCACCTCAATTGTGATTATTTGTATATACATATACAGACGTTTGCCTGCTGGGTAAACTCCGGCAAGCTACCGTTCATTCAACCGAACAAGGATATCTTCCGTGCCGACACCTCCTGTCTCCGCGCTGGTTGCCCAGATGGGCGAGGGTCCGGCGCCGCTGTACGCCCGGGTCAAACAGATGATCGCCCAGCAGATCCAGAATGGCAGCTGGCCGCCCCATCACCGGGTGCCGTCTGAAAGCGAGCTGGTCAACCAGTTGGGTTTCAGCCGCATGACCATCAACCGCGCCCTGCGCGAGTTGACCGCCGAAGGTCTGCTGGTGCGCATGCAGGGCGTCGGCACCTTTGTCGCCGAGCCCAAGACCCGTTCGGCACTGTTCGAGGTCAACAACATTGCCGACGAGATCGCCGCCCGCGGCCACGAGCACAGCTGCCAGGTGATTGTCCTGGCCGAAGAGGCCGCCGGTTCCGAGCGCGCCCTGGCCCTGGACATGCGTGAAGGCCAGCGGGTGTTCCACTCGCTGATCGTGCATTACGAGAACGGCGTCGCCGTGCAGATCGAAGACCGCTTCGTCAACGCCGCAGTGGCACCCGACTACCTCAAGCAGGACTTCACCCGGCAGACGCCCTACGCATACCTGTCCCAGGTCGCACCGCTGACCGAAGGCGAGCACGTGGTCGAAGCGATCCTCGCCGAGCCGGAAGAATGCCGCCTGCTGCAAATCGAACAGGGCGAGCCGTGCCTGCTGATCCGCCGCCGCACCTGGTCGGGGCGTCAGCCAGTGACTGCCGCTCGTCTGATTCATCCCGGATCCCGTCATCGCTTGGAAGGACGCTTCAGCAAATGAGCCAGTTGCAGGTATTACGCGCCAAAGACTACCCCCGCATGCCGTGGAAGAACGGCGGCGGCAGCACCGAAGAAATCACCCGCGATGCAGGCGTTGGCCTGGACGGCTTCGGCTGGCGCCTGTCGATTGCCGATATCAGCGAATCCGGTGGTTTTTCCAGCTTTGCCGGTTATCAGCGGATCATCACCGTGCTCGAGGGCGAGGGCATGCGCTTGCAGGTCGACGGTCAGCCGACGCGCCCGCTGTTGCCGTTCGATGCCTTTGCCTTCAGTGGCGAGAGTCAGGTCAGTTGCAGCCTGCTCGGTGGTTCGATTCGCGATTTCAACCTGATTTATTCCCCCGAGCGTTACCGCGCGCGCCTGCAGTGGCTCGACGGCACCCAGCAGGTGTTCAGTTCGGCTTCGACCCTGCTGCTGTTTGCGGCAGCCTCCCAGGTTGAGGTGGCGTTGACCGGTCAAGGGACGCACGTGTTGGGTCGCTACGACTGCTTGCGTCTGGAAGGTAATCACAACCTGCAGGCCTTGAACATTCAGGGGCGCTGCTGTCTGATCGAACTGATCGCGGACTAAAATTGTTACGCCCGGCCGAGCCGCTCGGTCGGGCCTGTTACCGAATGACCCAAAGTGGTGCAATGCCGCTGGTCCAGATTGCTTGACCGTTCATCTCCCCAAATTTTTTTTGTATCCCTGCAGCGCCCACGCTGCGGGGCTCTAGCGCCTGCGTTGGAACCGGGAAAGCGGTCCTCGGGAGGAGTTGGCATTTCAATTGCCTATGCTTGTACATACAAGTAAAGATGTGTTTGTATAAGTGCCATGACCCACCCAATGCCTGGGTTGCTCTGGACCGATCGCTTAGGAGCCATTTCCGTGACTGACAACAACTTCAAGAAATTCCGTGACGTCGAAATCCGCGCAGCGCGCGGCAACAAGCTGACCGCCAAAAGCTGGCTGACCGAAGCGCCGTTGCGCATGCTGATGAACAACCTCGACCCGGAAGTCGCCGAGAACCCGAAAGAGCTGGTGGTGTACGGCGGTATTGGCCGTGCCGCGCGTAACTGGGAGTGCTACGACAAGATCGTCGAGAGCTTGACCAACCTGAACGACGACGAAACCCTGCTGGTGCAATCCGGCAAGCCGGTCGGCGTGTTCAAGACCCACAGCAACGCCCCGCGCGTACTGATCGCCAACTCCAACCTGGTACCGCACTGGGCCAACTGGGAACACTTCAACGAACTGGATGCCAAGGGCCTGGCCATGTACGGCCAGATGACCGCCGGCAGCTGGATCTATATCGGCAGCCAGGGCATCGTCCAGGGCACCTACGAAACCTTCGTCGAAGCCGGCCGTCAGCACTACAACGGCAGCCTCAAGGGCAAGTGGGTACTGACCGCAGGCCTCGGCGGCATGGGCGGCGCCCAGCCTCTGGCCGCAACCCTGGCCGGTGCCTGCTCGCTGAACATCGAATGCCAGCAGAGCCGCATCGACTTCCGCCTGAGCAGCCGTTACGTCGATGAGCAAGCCACGGACCTCGATGACGCCCTGGCACGCATCGCCAAGTACACCGCCGAAGGCAAGGCCATCTCCATCGCCCTGCTGGGCAATGCCGCTGAAATCCTGCCAGAGCTGGTCAAGCGTGGCGTGCGCCCGGACATGGTCACTGACCAGACCAGCGCCCACGATCCGCTCAACGGTTACCTGCCCGCTGGCTGGACCTGGGAGCAGTACCGCGATCGCGCCCAGACCGAACCGGCTGCCGTGGTCAAGGCTGCCAAGCAATCGATGGCCGTCCACGTCCAGGCCATGCTCGACTTCCAGAAACAGGGCATCCCGACCTTCGACTACGGCAACAACATCCGCCAGATGGCCAAGGAAGAGGGCGTGACCAATGCCTTCGACTTCCCGGGCTTCGTACCGGCCTACATCCGTCCGCTGTTCTGCCGTGGTATCGGTCCGTTCCGCTGGGCAGCGCTGTCGGGTAACGCCGAAGACATCTACAAGACCGACGCCAAGGTCAAGGAACTGATCCCGGACGACGCCCACCTGCACAACTGGCTGGACATGGCCCGCGAGCGCATCAGCTTCCAGGGCCTGCCAGCACGTATCTGCTGGGTTGGCCTGGGCCAGCGCGCCAAGCTCGGCCTGGCGTTCAACGAAATGGTCCGCAGCGGCGAGCTGTCGGCGCCGATTGTCATCGGCCGTGACCATCTGGACTCCGGCTCGGTATCCAGCCCGAACCGTGAAACCGAATCGATGCAGGATGGCTCCGATGCCGTCTCCGACTGGCCACTGCTCAACGCCCTGCTCAACACTGCCAGCGGCGCGACCTGGGTCTCCCTGCACCACGGTGGTGGTGTGGGCATGGGCTTCTCCCAGCACTCGGGCATGGTCATCGTCTGCGACGGTACCGACGAGGCTGCCGAGCGGATCGCCCGCGTACTGACCAACGACCCGGGTACCGGTGTCATGCGTCACGCCGATGCCGGTTATCAGATCGCCATCGACTGCGCCAAGGAACAAGGCTTGAACCTGCCGATGATCACAGGCTGATCTGCGGTAAATGGTTGATACTGATATCTATGCAGGCGTATACGCCTCACGAGTACGGAGCATTAACGTGACTGAATTGACCCTGAAGCCCGGCACCCTGACCTTGGCTCAGCTGCGTGCGATCTACCAGCAGCCGGTAAAACTCACGCTGGATTCCAGCGCCGACCAGCAGATCGACGCCAGCGTCGCCTGTGTCGAGCAGATCCTCGCTGAAAACCGCACCGCCTACGGCATCAACACCGGTTTCGGCCTGCTGGCCTCGACCCGTATCGCCAGCCACGACCTGGAAAACCTCCAGCGTTCGCTGGTGCTGTCCCACGCCGCAGGCGTCGGCCAGCCGATTGACGATGCCTTGGTGCGTCTGATCATGGTGCTCAAGGTCAACAGCCTGAGCCGTGGTTTCTCCGGCATCCGCCGTAAGGTGATCAACGCCCTGATCGCGCTGATCAATGCCGAAGTCTATCCGCACATTCCGCTGAAAGGTTCGGTCGGCGCTTCCGGCGACCTCGCCCCGCTGGCACACATGTCGCTGGTCCTGCTGGGTGAAGGCAAGGCGCGCCACAAAGGCCAATGGCTGTCGGCCACCGAAGCCCTGGCAGTTGCCGGCCTCGAGCCGCTGACTCTAGCGGCCAAAGAGGGCCTGGCGCTGCTCAACGGCACTCAGGCGTCCACCGCCTTTGCACTGCGCGGCCTGTTCGAAGGTGAAGACCTGTTCGCTGCCGCCATGTCGGTCGGTGGCCTGACCGTCGAAGCGGTGCTGGGTTCGCGTTCGCCGTTCGATGCGCGCATTCACGAAGCCCGTGGCCAGCGCGGCCAGATCGACGCCGCAGCGTGCTACCGTGACCTGCTGGGTGACGGCAGCGAAGTCTCCGCCTCCCACGAGAACTGCGGCAAGGTCCAGGACCCGTACTCGCTGCGCTGCCAGCCACAGGTCATGGGCGCCTGCCTGACCCAGTTCCGCCAGGCCGCCGAAGTGCTGGTGATCGAAGCCAACGCCGTGTCCGACAACCCGCTGGTGTTCGCCGCCGAAGGTGACGTGATCTCCGGTGGTAACTTCCACGCCGAGCCGGTGGCCATGGCCGCCGACAACATGGCCCTGGCCATCGCCGAAATCGGTTCGCTCAGCGAACGCCGTATCTCGTTGATGATGGACAAGCACATGTCCCAGCTGCCGCCGTTCCTGGTGGCCAATGGCGGGGTCAACTCCGGCTTCATGATCGCCCAGGTCACCGCAGCTGCGCTGGCCAGCGAAAACAAGGCCCTGGCTCACCCGCACAGCGTCGACAGCCTGCCGACCTCGGCCAACCAGGAAGACCACGTGTCGATGGCGCCGGCTGCTGGCAAGCGCCTGTGGGAAATGAGCGACAACGTGCGCGGTATTCTTGCCGTCGAATGGCTGGCCGCCTGCCAGGGCCTGGACCTGCGCGAAGGCCTGAAGACCTCGCCGAAGCTGGAACAGGCGCGGCAAACCCTGCGCAGCAAGGTTGCCTACTACGACAAAGACCGCTTCTTCGCCCCGGACATCGAGGCGGCCATCGCCCTGCTGGCCGAAGGGCGCCTGACCGGCCTGCTGCCGGCCAAGGTCCTGCCTAGCCTGTAATTGCTCCCGGGGCCCTTCGCGGGGCAAGCCCGCTCCCACCGTGGGGGCGGGCTTGCCCCGGGATTGGCGCGCCCGTTCATTCTCACGACCAGAACAAGAATAAGGACGTGACATGCAACAAGCTCAAGGACTCAAGCGCGGGCTCACCGCGCGCCACATTCGCTTCATGGCACTGGGCTCGGCGATCGGCACCGGGCTGTTCTATGGTTCCGCCGCCGCCATCCAGATGGCCGGGCCAGCGGTGCTGCTGGCCTACCTGATCGGTGGTGCAGCGGTATTCATGGTCATGCGCGCGCTGGGGGAAATGGCCGTGCACAACCCGGTGTCCGGCTCCTTCGGCCACTACGCCAGCACGTATCTTGGCCCCATGTCGGGGTTCATCCTCGGCTGGACCTACGCCTTTGAAATGATCATCGTCTGCCTCGCCGACGTCACCGCCTTCGGCATCTATATGGGCTTCTGGTTTCCGGAAGTGGCGCGCTGGATCTGGGTGCTGGGCATCGTCTTCCTGATTGGCGGCCTGAACCTGTGCAACGTCAAAGTGTTCGGCGAGATGGAATTCTGGCTGTCGCTGCTCAAGGTCGGCGCCATCGTCGCGATGATCCTTGCCGGTTTCGGCATCATGGCCTTCGGCCTGAGCAATGCCAGTGCCGACAATGCCGTCGGTATCAGCAACCTGTTCGAGCATGGCGGCTTCATGCCCAATGGCATTGGTGGCCTGATCGCCTCGTTGGCGGTGGTGATGTTTGCCTTCGGCGGCATCGAAATCATCGGCATCACCGCCGGTGAAGCCAAGGACCCGCAGCGCGTCATCCCCAAGGCGATCAACGCCGTGCCGATGCGCATCCTGCTGTTCTATGTGCTGACCCTGTTCGTGCTGATGTGCCTGTATCCGTGGCCGCAAATCGGCAGCCAGGGCAGCCCGTTCGTGCAGATCTTCAGCAATCTGGGGATTGGTTCGGCGGCGACCGTGCTGAACATCGTGGTGATTTCCGCTGCGGTATCGGCGATCAACAGCGACATCTTCGGCGCCGGACGCATGATGTACGGCCTGGCCCAGCAAGGGCAGGCGCCTAAAGGCTTTGCCAAGATCTCCCGTCATGGCGTGCCGTGGATGACCGTGCTGGTCATGGGCGCAGCCTTGCTCGGCGGCGTGGTGCTCAACTACCTGATCCCGGAAAACGTGTTCCTGCTGATCGCCTCGATCGCTACCTTTGCGACCGTCTGGGTGTGGCTGATGATCCTCGTGACCCAGGTCGCCATGCGTCGCAGCATGAGCCGTGAAGAGGTCGCTCAGCTGAAGTTCCCGGTACCGTTCTGGCCTTATGGCCCGGCGGCGGCGATTGCCTTCATGCTGTTCGTCTTCGGCGTGCTGGCCTACTTCCCTGATACCCAGGCAGCGTTGCTGGTGGGCGTGGTCTGGGTACTGTTCCTGGTGGTGGCCTACAAGCTCTGGTGCAAACCGCAGGTGGCTGGCGCCGAGCAGCCGCTGGTGCAGGAACCTTCGCAACTCTGATCAAGGAGCAACTGAATGAAAACCCTCTGGCAGCACTGCCATGTGGCAAGCATGGCGCAAGGCGCCTACTCGATCATCGAGGACGCGGCGATTATCACCAGTGCCGGCCACATCGAGTGGATCGGCCCGCGCCAGCAGCTGCCGGCTGTGGTCGCTGACAGAACCGTGGACCTGGGCGGCGCCTGGGTCACCCCGGGCCTGATCGACTGCCACACCCACACGGTGTTTGGCGGCAACCGCAGCGGCGAGTTCGAGCAGCGCCTGCAAGGTGTCAGCTATGCCGAGATCGCCGCCCAGGGTGGCGGTATCGCCAGCACTGTGCGGGCGACCCGTGCGGCCAGCGAGGACGAACTGTTCGCCAGCGCCCGCCAGCGCGTGCAGGCGCTGATGCGCGATGGTGTCACCACCCTGGAGATCAAGTCCGGTTACGGCCTGGACCTGGCCAGCGAGCGCAAGTTGCTCAAGGTCATCCGCCGCCTGGGCGAGGAGCTGCCACTGACCGTGCGCAGCACCTGCCTGGCGGCCCACGCCTTGCCGCCGGAATACAAGGACCGGGCTGACGACTACATCAGCCATATCTGCGATGAAATGCTCCCGGCGCTGGCCGCCGAGGGCCTGGTGGACGCAGTGGATGCCTTCTGTGAATACCTGGCGTTCTCCCCGGCCCAGGTCGAGCGGGTGTTCATCAAGGCTCGCGAGCTGGGCTTGCCGGTCAAGCTGCATGCCGAGCAACTGTCGTCCCTGGCCGGTTCCAGCCTGGCGGCGCGTTACCAGGCGCTGTCGGCCGATCACCTGGAGTTCATGACCGAAGACGACGCCATCGCCATGGCGGCGGCCGGGACTGTGGCGGTATTGCTGCCCGGTGCTTTCTACTTCCTGCGTGAAACCCAGTTGCCGCCGATGGATGCCCTGCGCAAGCATGGGGTCAAGATCGCCATTGCCAGCGACCTCAACCCTGGCACTTCGCCGGCGCTGTCGCTGCGCCTGATGCTGAACATGGCCTGTACCCTGTTCCGCATGACCCCGGAAGAAGCCCTGGCCGGTGTCACCCTGCACGCGGCAACGGCCCTGGGCCTGGGCGACAGCCACGGTTCACTGGAGGTCGGCAAGGTGGCCGACTTCGTCGCCTGGCAGATCGAGCGACCGGCCGACCTGGCCTACTGGCTCGGCGGCGACCTGCCCAAGCGGGTGGTGCGCCTGGGCCATGATATTTTCAATTGAGAGAGGGCGTATGGACAAGGTACTGAGTTTTCACCAGGGCAGGCTGCCGCTGCTGATCAGCATGCCCCACGCCGGTTTGCGCCTGACCCCGGCGGTGCAGGACGGTCTGGTCGAGCAGGCGCAAAGCCTGCCGGACACCGACTGGCATATCCCGCAGCTGTACGATTTTGCCCGTGGCCTGGGCGCCAGCGTGGTCGCGGCCGGGTACTCGCGTTTCGTCATCGACCTGAACCGTCCGGACGACGACAAGCCGCTGTATGTCGGTGCCACCACCGGCCTGTACCCGGCGACCCTGTTCGAGGGCGAGCCGTTGTTCAAGGACGGCAAGGCGCCGTCGGCGCAGGAGCGGGCAGGGTACCTGGAAGCGATCTGGCGGCCCTACCACGACACTATCCGCAACGAGCTGGCACGCCTGCGCGAGCAGTTCGGCTATGCCTTGCTGTGGGATGCGCATTCGATCCGCTCGCACATCCCGCACCTGTTCGATGGCAAGCTGCCGGACTTCAACCTCGGCACCTTCAATGGCGCCAGTTGTGATCCGCAGCTGGCTGAGCGGCTGCAGGGTGTCTGTGCAAAATTTGAGCAGTACAGCCATGTGCTCAATGGTCGCTTCAAGGGTGGCCATATCACCCGTCACTATGGTGACCCGGCCAAAGACATCCACGCGGTGCAGTTGGAGCTGGCGCAAAGCACCTATATGGAAGAGGTCGAGCCGTTCAAGTACCGCGAGGATCTGGCGGCGCCGACCCAGGTGGTGTTGAAGCAACTGCTCGAGACGGTGCTGGCGTGGGGCAAGGAGCGCTACAAGGCTTGAGACCAGGGTGAGCCCATCGCTGGCAAGCCAGCTCCCACAGGGTGTATCGAACCTGTGGGAGCTGGCTTGCCAGCGATAGGGCCCTCAAAGCCATCACAGGTACATGCTCTAAGCGCAATTCAGGTTTATGATGCCCAACGGCAGAATAATTCCCACACGGAGTGCGTAATGCAGACCTTGTACCCGCAGATCAAACCCTACGCCCGGCACGATCTGGCCGTGGAAGCACCGCATGTGCTGTATGTCGATGAGAGCGGTTCGCCGGAAGGTCTGCCGGTGGTGTTCATCCATGGTGGCCCGGGTGCTGGCTGCGATGCCCAGAGCCGCTGCTACTTCGATCCCAACCTGTACCGCATCATCACCTTCGACCAGCGCGGCTGTGGCCGTTCGACCCCCCATGCCAGCCTGGAAAACAACACCACCTGGCACCTGGTCGAAGACCTGGAGCGCATCCGCAAGCACCTGGGCATCGAAAAATGGGTGCTGTTCGGCGGCTCCTGGGGCTCGACCCTGGCCCTGGCCTACGCCCAGACCCACCCCGAGCGCGTGCATGGCCTGATCCTGCGCGGCATCTTCCTGTGCCGCGCGCAAGAGATCGAGTGGTTCTACCAGGCTGGCGCCAGCCGCCTGTTCCCCGATTACTGGCAGGACTACATCGCACCGATTCCAGCCGAGGAGCGTGGCGACCTGGTCAAGGCCTTCCACAAGCGCCTGACCGGCAACGATCAGATCGCCCAGATGCACGCGGCCAAGGCCTGGTCGACCTGGGAAGGGCGCACCGCAACCCTGCGGCCCAACCCGCTGGTGGTCGATCGCTTCTCCGAGCCGCAGCGCGCGCTGTCGATCGCCCGCATCGAATGCCATTACTTCACCAATAATGCCTTCCTCGAGCCGGACCAACTGATCCGCGACATGCCGAAGATCGCCCACCTGCCGGCGGTGATCGTGCATGGTCGTTACGACGTGATCTGCCCGCTGGATAACGCCTGGGAGCTGCATCAGGCCTGGCCGAACAGTGAATTGAAGGTGATTCGCGACGCCGGCCACGCTGCTTCCGAGCCCGGCATCACCGACGCCCTGGTGCGCGCCGCCGACCAGATGGCCCGGCGCCTGCTCGACCTGCCCCTGGAAGAAGCATGAAGGGGCTGTTGCAACGCGTGCGTGGCGCGCGGGTGGATGTCGAGGGCAAATCCGTTGGCGCGATCGACCAGGGCCTGCTGGTGCTGGTGGCGGTCGAGCCCGGCGACACCCGCGCGCATGCCGACAAGCTGTTGCACAAACTGCTCAACTACCGGGTATTCAGCGACCCTCAGGGCAAGATGAACTTGTCGCTCAAGGACATCGGTGGTGGCCTGCTGCTGGTTTCGCAGTTCACCCTGGCCGCCGATACCCAGAGCGGCCTGCGCCCGAGTTTTTCCACGGCTGCGCCGCCAGCGCTGGGCGCCGAGCTTTTCGACTATATGTTGGCCCAGGCCCAGGTCCAGCACGCGACGGTTGCCAGTGGTCAGTTCGGAGCTGACATGCAGGTGCACCTGGTCAATGATGGCCCGGTAACATTTATGTTACAAATATGATGGCAAAAAACCCCTGTTTGCGGGAAAACAAGGGGTTTGGTTGCATAAATAGTTTATTCAGCCTGATGCGTTGTAACGCAGCCTGCTGGATAATCGCGCGCTATGTGGGCCTGCGTTCGCGGGTTCGTTTCACTCTGACTTGAGACTGTCCGGAACCGTTTGGGGAATCATTGCGCCCTTTCGGAGTCCGAACAGTGCTCGCCAACCTGGCATATGTCGCTGGCCGTTGGTTTTATGATCTGTTTTCGGCGAGGGTTGCTCGTGATTGTAAGTCCCTGTAATGCACCAAGAACTCCCGGCAATCGGCTGCGCACGGCCCTGTTGGCAGGCGCAACGCTGGTAAGCCTGCTCGGCGCAGGCCAGCTCTGGGCGTTCAACCTTGACGATGTCGCGGCCAAGGCGAAGGATCTTGCCGGGCAGAAGTACGAAGCGCCAAAAAGCAATCTGCCGGCGGTGTTCCGTGACATGAAGTACGCGGACTACCAGAAAATCCGCTTCCTCAACGAAAAAGCCGAGTGGGCCAAGGACAAGACGCCGTTCAAGCTGTCCTTCTACCACCAGGGCATGCATTTCGACACGCCGGTCAAGATCAACGAAGTCACCACCAAGGCGGTGAAAGAGATCAAGTACGACCCGAGCCGTTTCGATTTCGGCGACCTGCAGTTCGACGCCAAGGCTACCGAACAGCTGGGGTATGCCGGTTTCCGCGTGCTGTACCCGATCAACAAGGCTGACAAGCAGGATGAAATCATGACCCTGCTTGGCGCCAGCTATTTCCGCGTGGTCGGCAAGGGCCATGTGTATGGCCTGTCCGCTCGCGGCCTGGCTATCGACACCGCGCTGCCGTCGGGCGAAGAATTCCCGCGCTTCACCGAGTTCTGGGTCGAGCGTCCGAAGCCGACCGACAAGCAACTGGTGATCTACGCGCTGCTCGATTCGCCGCGTTCCACCGGCGCCTACCGCCTGACCCTGCGTCCGGGCAGCGACACCATTGTCGACGTGCAGTCCAAGGTGTTCCTGCGTGACCACGTCAGCCGCCTGGGCATCGCCCCGCTGACCAGCATGTTCCTGTTCGGCGGCAACCAGCCGTCCAAGGTGCTCAACTACCGTCCGGCCCTGCACGACTCCGAAGGCCTGTCGATCCACGCTGGCAATGGCGAGTGGCTGTGGCGCCCGCTGAACAACCCGAAACACCTGGCCGTGAGCAACTTCAGCGTCGAGAACCCGCGTGGTTTCGGCCTGCTGCAACGCCAGCGTGAGTTCAGCCAGTTCGAAGACCTCGACGATAACTACCAGAAGCGTCCAAGTGCCTGGATCGAGCCGGTCGGTGACTGGGGCAAGGGTACCGTCGACCTGGTCGAGATCCCGACTGCCGACGAAACCAACGACAACATCGTGGCCTTCTGGAGCCCGGAGAAACTGCCGGAGCCAGGTACCCCGTTCGAATACGCCTACCGCCTGCACTGGACCATCGACGAGTCCGAGTTCCACTCGCCGAACCTGGGCTGGGTCAAGCAGACCCTGCGCTCGACCGGTGACGTCAAGCAGTCCAACCTGATCCGCCAGCCCGATGGCAGCGTGGCCTTCCTGGTCGACTTCGAAGGCCCGGTACTGAGCAAACTGCCGGAAGACACCGCAGTGCGTAGCCAGGTCAGCGTTGGCGACAATGCCGAAGTGGTCGAGAACAACCTGCGTTACAACCCGGAAATCAAAGGCTGGCGCCTGACCCTGCGGCTGAAGGTCAAAGACCCGAGCAAGTCAGTGGAAATGCGCGCCGCCCTGCTGCGTGACGTTCCGGTCGAGCCGGCCAAGCCTGCCAAACCAAGCAAGCAGGACAAAGCCGCGGCCAAACAGGCCAAGGCTGACAAGCCTGCCGAGCAACCTGCCGCCGACGCGGCGTCCACCACCGGGGCACCGGCCACCACCGAACAGGTGCTGACCGAGACCTGGAGCTATCAGTTGCCTGCCGATGAGTAATGCCCATACCCGGCCAGAATCGCTCAGCGAATATCTGGCCCACCTGCCCCTGAGCGACGAGCAGCGTGCGGAACTCGCCCGCTGCTCCTCGTTCAGCGAATTGCATCAACGCCTGTCTGCCCAGCCGGGCGCCGACGCTGCCGAGGCCGTTCAGGCCTCGGTGGGCGAGCGCCTGCACGTGACCTGCGCCGAAGAGCTGCAAGACGCCGAGATGCTCGCGGTGGACGGCAGCGGCCGGGTCTGCCTGAAGGCCACGCCGCCGATCCGTCGCACCCGGGTAATCCCCGAGCCGTGGCGGACCAACATCCTGATCCGCGCCTGGCGCCGCCTGACCGGCCGCACCAACGCTCCGGCGCCGGAAAAGCGCGAGCTGCCCAAGGCGCGCTGGCGCTGGGTCGGCTCGATGCGCCGCTACATCCTGCTGGCGCTGATGCTCGGTCAGACCATCGTCGCCGGCTGGTACATGAAGGGCATCCTGCCGTACCAGGGCTGGTCGTTCGTCGACCTCGACGAAGTCATGCACCAACCGCTGCTGCAAACCGCCACGCAAGTCTGGCCGTATGCGCTGCAGACCAGCATCCTGATCCTCTTCGGTATCCTCTTCTGCTGGGTCTCGGCGGGTTTCTGGACCGCGCTGATGGGTTTCCTGGAACTGCTTACCGGGCGCGACAAATACCGCATTTCCGGCAGCAGTGCCGGTAACGAGCCGATCGAAGCCGGTGCCCGCACCGCGATCGTCATGCCGATCTGCAACGAAGACGTGCCACGCGTGTTCGCCGGCCTGCGGGCGACGTTCGAGTCGGTGGCCGCCACCGGTGACCTCGACCGTTTCGACTTCTTCGTGCTCAGCGACACCAACGACACCGACATCGCCGTGGCCGAGCAACAGGCCTGGCTGGAAGTCTGCCGTGAGGCCAAGGGTTTCGGGCGGATCTTCTACCGTCGCCGTCGCCGCCGGGTCAAACGCAAGAGCGGCAACCTCGACGACTTCTGCCGTCGCTGGGGTGGCGACTACCGCTATATGGTGGTGCTCGACGCCGACAGCGTGATGAGCGGCGAATGCCTGACCAGCCTGGTGCGCCTGATGGAGGCCAACCCGGACGCCGGGATCATCCAGACCGCGCCGAAAGCTTCGGGCATGGACACCCTGTATGCGCGCATGCAGCAGTTCGCCACCCGCGTCTACGGCCCGCTGTTCACTGCCGGCCTGCACTTCTGGCAGCTCGGTGAGTCGCACTACTGGGGTCACAACGCGATCATCCGCATGAAGCCCTTCATCGAGCACTGCGCCCTGGCACCATTGCCGGGCAAGGGTGCCTTTGCCGGTGCGATCCTCTCCCACGACTTCGTCGAAGCGGCGCTGATGCGTCGGGCCGGCTGGGGCGTGTGGATTGCCTACGACCTGCCGGGTAGCTACGAAGAACTGCCGCCGAACCTGCTCGACGAGCTCAAGCGCGACCGGCGCTGGTGCCACGGCAACCTGATGAACTTCCGCCTGTTCCTGGTAAAAGGCATGCACCCGGTGCACCGTGCGGTGTTCCTTACCGGGGTGATGTCGTACCTCTCGGCGCCGTTGTGGTTCTTCTTCCTGGTGCTGTCGACTGCGTTGCTGGCGACCAACACCCTGATGGAGCCGCAGTACTTCCTCGAACCGCGCCAGCTCTACCCGTTGTGGCCGCAGTGGCATCCGGAGAAAGCCATTGCGCTGTTCTCCACCACTATCGTGCTGCTGTTCCTGCCCAAGCTGCTCAGCGTCATCCTGATCTGGGCCAAGGGTGCGAAAGAGTTCGGCGGGCGCTTCAAGGTGACCGTGTCGATGCTGCTGGAGATGCTCTTCTCCATGCTCCTGGCGCCGGTGCGGATGATCTTCCACACCCGCTTCGTACTCGCCGCGTTCCTCGGCTGGGCCGCGACCTGGAACTCGCCGCAGCGTGACGACGACTCCACCCCGTGGAGCGAAGCGGTCCGCCGCCATGGTCCGCAAACCCTGCTGGGTGTGGCCTGGGCGCTGTTGGTGGCCTGGCTGAACCCGAGCTTTTTGTGGTGGCTGGTGCCGATCGTTGGTTCGCTGATGTTGTCGATCCCGGTCTCGGTGATTTCCAGTCGGGTGCACCTGGGGTTGCGTGCGAAGGACGAGAGCCTGTTCCTGATCCCCGAGGAATACGCCACGCCTCGCGAACTGCTGGCCACCGATCAGTACACCCACGAGAATCGCTGGCACGCCATGCACGACGGCTTCGTCCGTGCCGTGGTCGACCCGCAGCAGAACGCCCTGGCTTGCGCCTTGGCCACTGCCCGTCACGGCGTCGCGGCGCCGATCGAGGCGTTGCGTGCCGAGCGTATCGCCAAGGCCCTGGAAGTCGGCCCGAGCGGTCTGGATGGCAATACCCGTCTGGCCCTGCTCAGCGACCCGGTTGCCCTGGCGCGCCTGCACACGGCGGTCTGGGATGAGCAGAACGAGGCCTGGCTGGGCGTCTGGCGCCAGTCGATCGCCAACGATCCGCACTCGCCGCTGTTGCCGTTGCATCCGGAGCCTGCCGTACAGCCTTCGCTGGCCAGTGCCTGATCGCCTGATCGGCTCAAGCAATCGCCGGCAACGCCGGCTTCCACAGGGTTGTATGCACAACTGACCTTGTGGGAGCCGGTGTTGCCGGCGATGTTTTTTCTGGTATCAATGCGTAACAAAGTCATCTTCGGCTATATGTACCGTGCCGTTCATGCGTTAGCATCCCTCCCCGAATATCTCGCACCCGTCTGAGTAGGACGGTTCGCGCCAAAAATAAAATTCGAGCTTTTCTGCTGGGGGATCTGGTGATGATTAAGAAGTATCTGTCGATGCTGCTGGTCGGCGTCACGGCGCTGGTCGCGGTAAGTGCCGCCCAGGCGGCCGGAGCCATCGATGACGCGGTCAAGCGCGGCACCTTGCGTGTCGGCATGGACCCTACCTACATGCCGTTCCAGATGACCAACAAGCGCGGTGAGATCATCGGCTTCGAGGTCGACATCCTCAAGGCCATGGCCAAGTCCATGGGCGTCAAGCTCGAGACCGTTTCCACTGCGTACGACGGCATCATCCCGGCGCTGATGACCGACAAGTTCGACATGATCGGCAGCGGCATGACCCTGACCCAGGAACGCAACCTCAAGCTTAACTTCAGCGAACCCTTCATCGTTGTCGGTCAGACCCTGCTGATCCGCAAGGAGCTGGCTGACGAGATCAAGTCCTACAAAGACCTGAACAACGAGAAGTACCGCCTGACCTCCAAGCTCGGTACTACCGGCGAGATGGTCGCCAAGAAGCTGATCGGCAAGGCCAAGTACCACGGCTACGACAACGAGCAGGAAGCAGTGATGGACGTGGTCAACGGCAAGGCCGACGCCTTCGTCTACGACGCGCCGTACAACGTCGTCGCGGTGAACAAGGCCGGCGCCGGCAAGCTGCTGTTCCTCGACAAGCCGTTCACCTTCGAACCGCTGGCCTTCGGCCTGAAGAAGGGCGACTACGACAGCCTCAACTTCATCAACAACTTCCTGCACCAGATCAAGCACGACGGGACCTACGATCGCATCCACGACAAGTGGTTCAAGGACACCGCCTGGCTCAAGGACATGGAATAAGGCCGAGGCACCACGCCCGGCTTGAAACCCGACGCGCAGGCTGGCCCTGCGCGTTCGCTTTTACGGAAGTACCTTCACGTGATCAAACACAAAAAAGCCCAGTGGCCCTGGCACGGGCTGACCGCGCTGGTCCTGATCGGCCTGGCCGTCAGCCTGTATTACGCGACCTCGGTGATTTCCTACGAGTGGCGCTGGAACCGGGTGCCGCAGTACTTTGCCTACCAGGCTGAAGTCGCCCAGCGCGTCGCTGAAAACGGCACCATCGAAGCCATCGTCAGCAAGGGCGACATGGCCAGCGTCACGGTACGTGACGAGAGCGGTGGCGAGCAGGTCTTCGAGGTCGAGCAGGCCAGCGTGCAACTGTCGCGCGGCGACGATGTGGCCGAAGGCGACCTGATCGGCGTTACCCATCACTGGGCCGCCGGCCCGCTGGCCTGGGGCCTGTGGACCACGGTATGGATCTCGGTCGCCTCCGGCGTGCTGGGGCTGCTGATCGGCCTGTTTGCCGGGCTCTGCCGGCTGTCGAACAACCCGACCCTGCGTGACCTGTCGACGGTGTATGTCGAGCTGGTACGCGGTACGCCGTTGCTGGTACAGATTTTCATCTTCTATTTCTTCATCGGTACTGTGCTCAACCTGTCCCGGGAGTTTGCCGGGGTGGCGGCGCTGGCGCTGTTTACCGGCGCCTATGTCGCCGAGATCGTCCGCGCCGGTGTGCAGTCGATCGCCAAGGGCCAGGGTGAAGCCGCCCGTTCGCTGGGCCTGAGCGCTGGCCAGTCGATGCGCCATGTGGTGCTGCCGCAAGCCTTCAAGCGCGTATTGCCACCGCTGGCCGGGCAGTTCATCAGCCTGGTCAAGGACACCTCGCTGGTCTCGGTGATCGCCATCACCGAGCTGACCAAAAGCGGTCGCGAGGCGATCACCACCTCGTTCTCGACCTTCGAGATCTGGTTCTGCGTCGCCGGCCTGTACCTGTTGATCAACCTGCCGCTGTCGCACATGGCCAGCCGGCTTGAGCGGAGGCTTGCGCAAAGTGATTGAAGTCCGTGACCTGGTAAAAGTCTTCGATACCCGTGGGCAAGTGGTGCGCGCGGTCGATCACGTCAGCACCGACGTGGCCAAGGGCGAAGTGCTGGTGGTGCTCGGCCCTTCGGGCTCGGGCAAGTCGACCTTCCTGCGCTGCCTCAACGGCCTGGAGTCGTTCGATGAAGGCACCGTGGCCATCGACGGCCTGCAACTGGCTGATCCGAAGACCGACGTCAACGCCTACCGCCGGGAAGTCGGCATGGTGTTCCAGCATTTCAACCTGTTCCCGCACATGACCGTGCTGGAGAACCTGTGCCTGGCGCAGAAGGTCGTGCGCAAGCGCGGCAAGGCCGAGCGCGAGGCCAAGGCCCGGGCGTTGCTGGAGAAGGTCGGCATTGCGCAGAAGGCCAATGAGTTCCCTTCGCGCTTGTCCGGTGGTCAGCAGCAGCGGGTGGCGATCGCTCGCGCCCTGGCCATGGAGCCCAAGGTAATGCTGTTCGATGAGCCGACCTCGGCGCTCGACCCGGAAATGGTCGGTGAGGTGCTGGATGTGATGAAGACCCTGGCCCTGGAAGGCATGACCATGGTTTGTGTCACCCACGAAATGGGCTTTGCCCGCGAAGTGGCGGATCGGGTGCTGTTCTTCGATCACGGCAAGCTGCTGGAAGACTCGCCGCCGGAGGCATTCTTCACCTCACCCAAGGACCTTCGCGCCCAGGCGTTTTTGCGGCAGGTGCTTTAGGGCCCCATCGCGGGGCAAGCCCGCTCCCACCAGACCGGTAGGAGCGGGCTTGCCCCGCGATGCTTTCTACAGCTGGAACTTGCCGACCAGCGTCTGCAAATGCGTCCCCAACCGCGCCAGCTCAACGCTCGACGCCGCCGTCTCTTCACTGGCGGCCGAGGTCTGGTCCGACACATCCCGCACATTCATCACGCTACGGTTGATCTCTTCGGCCACCGCGCTTTGCTGCTCGGCCGCCGCAGCGATCTGCTGGTTCATTGCCTGAATCGAAGACACCGTACGGGTGATGGTTTCCAGCGAGGTGCCGGCGCGACGCGTCAGCTCGACGCTGCTGTCAGTCAGGCCGCGGCTGGCATCCATCACCGTGGCCACTTGCTGGGTGCCGTTCTGCAGGCCGGCGATCAATTGTTCGATCTCCTCGGTGGACTGCTGGGTGCGTTGCGCCAGGCTGCGTACTTCATCGGCCACCACGGCAAAGCCACGCCCGGCCTCACCGGCGCGGGCCGCTTCGATAGCAGCGTTGAGGGCCAGCAGGTTGGTCTGCTGGGCCACCGACTTGATCACATCGAGCACGCTGCCGATCTTGTCGCTTTCGGCCTTGAGCTGGCCCATGGCTTCGCTGGAATGGTTGACCTCGCTGGCCAGGCGCTCGATCTGGGCGATGGCTTCACCGACCACCCGATCACCTTCGCGGGCCTGCTGATCGGCCATTACCGCCGCTTCCGAGGCTTCCTCGGCGTTACGCGCGACTTCCTGCACGGTGGCGGCCATTTCGTTCATGGCGGTGGCCACCTGGTCGGTCTCGACCTTTTGATTGTTGACCCCGGCGCTGGTCTGCTCGGTGACCGCCGACAGCTCTTCGGCGGCGCTGGCGATCTGGGTGACGCCGTCGCCGATGCCGCCGATCAATTCGCGCAGGCTTACGGTCATGCGCTGCATGCTGTGCTGCAACTGGCCCAGCTCGTCACGCCGATCGACCTTGAGGTCGTGGCGCAGGTCGCCACTGGCGACCCGGTCGGCGGCGTTGAGGGTCTGGCGCAGGGGGATGACGATCTGCCGGGTAATGGCCCAGGCGGCCAGCAGGCCGAACAGCAGGGCCAGCACCGTGGCCAGGGTCAGCATCGACTTGGCGTGTTGCGCCTCGTCATCGCGCAGGGTGGTGAGGGTGGTGGTCAGTTGCTGGCTCTGTTCGATCAGGTTCTGCCCCAGCACAATCATCTGCTGCGCGGCCTGCTCGGAGGCGCTTTGCGCGTTGCCGAACTCGACCACGGCGCCGCGGTAGTTGCCCAGGGCGCGGGCGGCCTGGTTGAAGTTGCTGGTGTAGCTGGCTGGCAGCACTTCAGCCAGGGTCTTGAGCTGCGAGGTGGCCTGGTCGATGGCTTGCAGCGCGGTCTGCTGGAACTCGGCCTTGCCGCTGTAGGTGTAGCCACGCACCTGGAAACGCGCCTGTTGCAGCAATTTGCTGGCGCCGACCACACTGTTGAACAGGTTCAGGTCGCTGCCGCTGAGTAGTTGTTGCTCGACCTGGGCGATCAGCGCCGCAGCCTCGTCGGCGCTGCTGCCGAGTACGGCGCGAGCGGCCTCGCGCTGTTGGGCGGCCTTGTCGGCACTGCTCAGCGCCTGGCGGTATTGGCGCACGGCGTCGTGCTGCTGCTCGATACGCCGACGATTCTCCGGCAGGACGATGCGTTGGTCGACCGCTTGCAGTTGGCGCTCTAACGCTGCCAGCGCATTGTTGAGGTTCTGCGCCGCCGCCTCGTCGCCTTTGAGCTGGAAACCCTGGCGGGCGATACGCAGTTCGAGGGTGGCCTGATGCACCTGGGAGATGCCGCCCAGAGTGTCGCCGCGTTCGGTGACACCGTTCAGGCCCTGCCAGCCGGTCAGGGTAATGGCCAGGGTCAGCAGCAGGACCAGGCCGAAGCCAATGCCGAGTTTGAGATTGACGCTCACGTTGCCCAGGTGCTGGGCTAACCAACGGTACATGGTGGGACTCCATTGCGATCGGCAGAGGCGATTATTGTTCTGTTGCCAATGCATCGGCCTGGAGCGGTAAAACTGAAGTCAGAACAGGCGGGCGAGCAGGGCGGTGACCGCCGTCTCCACGCGCAGGATGCGCTCGCCGAGTTGTACCGGGGCAAGGCCAGCCTTGCCCAGCAGGTCGATCTCGTAGGGAATCCAGCCGCCTTCCGGGCCGATGGCCAGGGTAACGGGCTCGTTCAGCCCGCGTGGGCACGGCGGGTACTGGCCGGGATGGCCGACCAGGCCAAGGGTGCCCTCGCTGATGGCTGGCAGGCGGTCTTCGACAAACGGCTTGAAGCGCTTCTCGATGATCACTTCGGGCAGGACGGTATCGCGGGTCTGCTCAAGGCCGAGGATCAGCTGTTCGCGGATGGCCTCGGGCTCAAGGAATGGTGTCTGCCAGAAGCTTTTCTCGACGCGGTAGCTGTTGACCAGGATCACTTTCGGCACGCCCATGGTGGCGACGGTCTGGAATACCCGGCGGAGCATCTTTGGCCGTGGCAGGGCCAGCACCAGGGTCAGCGGCAGCTTGGCCGGAGGCGGCTGGTCGAAGCTGACGCCGAGCTCGGCCTCATGGCCTTCCAGGCGCAGTACCGTGGCCTGGCCCATCAGCCCGCCGATACGCCCGACGCGCAGGGTATCGCCCACCGCCACGCGGTGGATTTCCTGCATATGGGTAAAACGCCGGTCAGCCAGCACCACGCGTTCGGCCGCGATGAAGTCGGCCTCTTCGAGTAACAGCAGGTTCACGGCTGGGTCGCTGGCGGCTGGTCGTTGTGGTCGTCGGCAGCGTCTTCACGGTGCTCGCTGCGCTTGCGGATCAGCCCGCCAAACAGCACGCCGATCTCGAACAGCAGCCACATGGGCACGGCCAGCAGGGTCTGCGAGAAGATGTCCGGCGGGGTCAGGATCATGCCGACCACGAAGCAGCCGATGATCACGTACGGGCGAATCTTCTTCAGGTACTTCACGTCGACCACGCCGATCCACACCAGCAGCACCACGGCCACCGGGATCTCGAAGGCCACGCCGAAGGCGAAGAACAGGGTCATGACGAAGTCCAGATAGCTGGAGATGTCCGTCATCATCGCCACCCCGTCCGGAGTGGCGCTGGCGAAGAAACCAAAGATCAGCGGGAACACCAGAAAGTAGGCGAAAGCCATGCCGGCGTAGAACAGAATGATGCTGGAGATCAGCAATGGGATCGCGATGCGCTTTTCATGGCGGTACAGCCCTGGCGCGATGAAGCCCCAGATCTGCTGCAGGATCAGCGGAATGGCCAGGAACAGCGAGACGATCATGGTCAGCTTGAACGGCGTCAGGAACGGCGAGGCGACGTCGGTGGCGATCATCGTCGCGTTGGCCGGCAAGTGTTCGCGCAACGGCGCCGAGACCAGGGTGTAGATCTGCTGCGCGAAGGAAAACAGCCCGGCGAAGATCAGGAAGATGGCCGCGACGCAGCGCAGCAGGCGTGTACGCAACTCGGTGAGGTGCGAAACCAGCGGCATCGGCTGGTCGTTTTCCGGAATATCGCTCATGGGGCTCGCGGGGGCTGTGTCGGTTCGGTGGGCGCGCTGACGACCGGCGGCGGGGTTTCGCTGCTGACCGGGGCTGGCGCCGGGGCGGTTTCGCCATTGGCTACCGGGCTTGCAGGCGGCTCAGGCGTCACGCTGTTGGGGTTGAGGATCTTGCGCGCTTCCTGCTCCATGGAGAGGATGTGCTCGTTATGCAACTGACGACGGATGTCATCGGCGCCGATTTCGCGCTCGACCTCCTGCTTGATCGCATTGAAGCTGCGCTTGAGCCGGCCGATCCACAGCCCGGCGGTGCGCGCGGCACCCGGCAGGCGCTCGGGGCCGAGCACCAGCAGGGCCACCAGGCCCACGAGCAACAGTTCGCTGAAGCTGATCCCGAACATTGATCAATCTTTCCTGATCGGCTCTTCGACCTTGTGGGCCTGGCCTTCGAAGGTCTGCGGCTGGTTCAGCGGCGAAGTGGCCTGCGGCTGGACAGGTTGCGCCGGCGGTGGCGTCTGCTCGTCCGGCTTGGTCTCTTCTTCGTTCATGGCTTTCTTGAAGCCCTTGATCGATTCGCCCAGGTCGCTGCCGAAGTTCTTCAGCTTCTTGGTACCAAACACCAGTACCACCACGACCAGCAGGACGATCCAGTGTTTCCAGTCAAAAATACCCATGGTGCAATCCCTCGAAATAATTCAGTTAGGCCGACGGCTGACGCGCTGCTTTCTCGGCGTGCCCGGACAGGCCGAAACGGCGGTCCAGCTCGTCCAGCACCGCCTGCGGGTGCTGGCCCAGTTGCGCGAGCATGACCATGCTATGGAACCACAGGTCGGCGGTCTCATAGATGACATCGCTGCAGTCGCCGCTATGGGCGGCGTCCTTGGCGGCGATGATGGTCTCGACCGACTCTTCGCCGAGTTTTTCCAGAATCTTGTTCAGGCCCTTGTGGTACAGGCTGGCCACGTAGGAGCTATCGGGCTCGGCGCCTTTGCGCGATTCCAGCACTTCGGCCAGGCGGGTCAGGGTGTCGCTCATGTCAGTGTCCTGCGCTGTAGATGGCATGCGGGTCCTTCAGGACCGGATCGACGGTCTTCCATTCGCCGTTCTCATAAACCCGGTAGAAGCAGCTTTCGCGGCCGGTATGGCAGGCGATATGACCCAACTGCTCGACCATCAGGATGATCACGTCGGCGTCGCAGTCCAGGCGCATTTCATGCAGCTTCTGCACGTGGCCGGATTCTTCGCCCTTGCGCCACAGTTTGCCACGCGAACGTGACCAGTAGATGGCCCGCTGCTCAGCGGCGGTCAGCGCCAGCGACTCGCGGTTCATCCAGGCCATCATCAGCACGCGCCCGGTCTTGTGGTCCTGGGCGATAGCCGGTACCAGGCCATCGCTGTTCCAGTTGATCTCGTCCAGCCAGTCTTTCATCTTCGACTCCAAAACCAGGTTCGATCCGTTGCCGAACCCTTGCGCTAGTGTGCCAGCCAGCGGCCCGGCTGGCTATCGACGCACGATCAGGTAGAGGCCGGCGGCCAGCATCAGCCAGGCCGGCCAGGCAGCCGGAGCGCTCAGGCTGACCGCGCCGGCAGCCAGGGTGGCACCGCCGCCGAGCAGCCCGGCACCGAGCAGGCGCAGGGCCCAGTGATCGCTCTTCTGCTGCCAGGGCGCAGGCGGGTCGGACAGGTGCGGCTGCGACATGCGTTCGAGCAGGTCGCGGGTCATGCCGGCCAGGTGCGGAATCTGTTCGACCTGGCCATGCAGGTTCTGCAGCAGGGTCTTGGGGCTGACCCGCTCGCGCATCCAGCGCTCGAGGAACGGCTGGGCGGTGCTCCACAGGTCGAGGTCCGGGTACAGCTGGCGGCCCAGGCCTTCGATGTTGAGCAGGGTCTTTTGCAGCAGCACCAGCTGCGGCTGGACTTCCATGTTGAAGCGCCGCGCGGTCTGGAACAGGCGCATCAGCACCTGGCCGAAGGAAATATCCTTTAACGGTTTTTCGAAGATCGGCTCGCACACGGTACGGATCGCCGCTTCGAATTCATTCAGCTTGGTCTGCGCCGGTACCCAGCCCGAGTCGATGTGCAACTGGGCGACGCGGCGGTAGTCACGCTTGAAGAAGGCGAACAGGTTGCGCGCCAGGTAGTCCTGGTCCTCGGGGGTCAGGCTGCCGACGATGCCGCAGTCGATGGCGATGTACTGCGGGCTCCACGGCTTGACGGTGCTGACGAAAATGTTGCCCGGGTGCATGTCGGCGTGGAAGAAGCTGTCGCGAAACACCTGGGTGAAGAAGATCTCCACGCCACGCTCGGCGAGCAGCTTCATGTCGGTGCGCTGGTCGGCCAGGGTCGCCAGGTCAGTGACCTGGATGCCGTAGATGCGCTCCATCACCAACACTTTCGGCCGGCACCAGTCCCAGTACACCTGGGGCACGTACATCATCTCCGAGCCTTCGAAGTTGCGCTTGAGCTGGCTGGCGTTGGCCGCCTCGCGCAACAGGTCGAGTTCGTCGTAGATGGTTTTTTCGTAGTCGTTGACCACTTCCACCGGGTGCAGCAGGCGCGCATCGGCCGAAACCCGCTCGGCGCCACGGGCAATCAGGAACAGCCAGGCCAGGTCCTGGGCGATGATCGGCTTGAGACCGGGGCGCACCACCTTGACCACCACCTCTTCACCGCTCTTGAGCTTGGCCGCGTGCACCTGGGCAACCGAGGCCGAGGCCAGGGGCTCGACGTCGAAGCGGCTAAACACTTCGCTGATCTTGGCCCCGAGCTGCTCCTCGATCAGGGCGATGGCTTTTTGCGGGTCGAACGGCGGTACCCGGTCCTGCAGCAGCATCAGCTCGTCGGCAATGTCTTCGGGCAGCAGGTCGCGGCGAGTCGAGAGCAACTGGCCGAACTTGATGAAGATCGGCCCCAGGTCCTGTAGCGCCAGGCGCAGGCGCGCGCCACGGCTGAGCTCCAGTTGCTTGCGCGGCAGCCAGCGCCAAGGCATGGCATAACGCAGGCCCATCAGCCACCAGGGCAGGGGCAGGGCGAACAGCAGGTCATCGAGACGGTAACGGATCACGACGCGCTGGATGCGCAACAAACGGCGGACGGCAAGCAGCTTCATGCGTTATCGCTGGTATCAAGGGATCGGGCAAGGCGCTCGATGCGCGCCTCAAGGCGTTCAATATCGACTTTTAGCGTGTCGAGTTCGCTGAAACGGGCTTCGGCTTCGCGCAGGCCTACCAGGGTCCGGGCCTCTTCGGCGAGGTACTCGGAAAGGTTCTGGTTGAGCGCCGCCAGGCCCTGGCGGGTCCAGTTGGCGCGGCTGCGCAAATGACCGCTGAGCAGTTGCGTGGCGACCGGGCCGAGCCAGCGGGAAACTTCGTACTCCCAGTCCAGCTCCAGGTCCTGCAGCACTGCCACCAGGTCGAGCAGCACCGCGCTGTCGCCTTCAAGCTCGACCTGCGGGCTGTGCAGCACGGCGCTCTTGTCCTGGCTCAGGGCCAGGCGCACCAGGCTGCTGGCGGGCGCGCGCAGGGTACAGTCGGCCTCATTGGCCCAGTGCGTGGCGAGCATCAGGCCTTCGTCGCTGGGCAGGATGAACAGCTGCAGGGCCGGCTGGCGGCAGTCGATTGCAATCACCTTGCCGTCGAGCGGGCGCAGACGCGGCAGCGCTGTGCTGTCCAGGCGCAAAACACGGTTGAGGCCGTGTTCGACGCTGGCGAGCAGGCCGGCCAGGAGCATCAGGGCTTGATTCCCCGGTGCAGGGCAACGATGCCGCTGGTCATGTTGTGGTAGGTGACGCGGTCGAAACCAGCTTCGACCATCATCGCCTTGAGGGTTTCCTGGTCGGGGTGCATGCGGATCGATTCGGCCAGGTAACGGTAGCTTTCCGAGTCGTTGGTGATCAGCTTGCCGGCCAGCGGCATGAAGGCAAACGAGTAGGCGTCGTAGACCTTGGACATCAGCTTGTTGGTCGGCTTGGAGAATTCCAGCACCAGCAAGCGGCCACCGGGCTTGAGCACCCGCAGCATGGAGCGGATGGCCTCGTCCTTGTGGGTGACGTTGCGCAGGCCGAAGGCAATGGTCACGCAATCGAAGTGGTTGTCCGGGAACGGCAGTTTTTCCGCGTCGGCCTGGACGAACTCGATGTTGCCGGCCACGCCGCGGTCGAGCAGGCGGTCGCGACCGACCTTGAGCATCGACTCGTTGATGTCGGCCAGCACTACCTGACCGCTGGGGCCGACCAGTTGCGAGAACTTGGCTGCCAGGTCGCCAGTGCCGCCGGCGATGTCGAGGACCCGGTTACCCGGGCGCACGCCCGACAGTTCGATGGTGAAACGCTTCCACAGGCGGTGCATGCCGACGGAGAGCACGTCGTTCATCAGGTCGTACTTGGCCGCCACCGAGTGGAACACCTCGGCGACTTTCTCGGCCTTCTGGCTTTCCGGCACGTTCTTGTAGCCGAAGTGGGTGGTGGGTTCGGCGTGGTCGCCTTTGCGCTGATCGTTCATATCGCTTCACCGGAAAAAATTACTGGCCATTCTAGGGCGTACGGTCGGTTTTGTCTTGGCGGGGTGTGTCGCAGGTGGGGCGCGGGCATAATACAAGTATGCCTTCGAACCCAGGATTGAATGAATGACCCAGATCAGCGTTGAACGCAAACACAACCTGGGCCGCGATGCGGCCCGGCAAAAGGCCGAAGCCCTGGTCGACAAGCTGGCCCGCGAATACGACCTCAAGGCCAGCTGGAACGGTGACCGGGTCGAGGTCAAGCGCAGTGGCGCCAATGGCAGCGTGCTGATTGGCGAGGACAGCATCAAGGTCGAGCTGAAGCTGGGCATGATGCTGTCGATGATGAGCGGGACCATCAAGAGCGAGATCGAGCGGGCGCTGGACAAGGCGCTCGCCTAGCGGCTCAAGGGGGGAGCTTCAAGCTGCAAGCTGCAAGTGCTTCGCGGTGAATGGGAGGGGGCGACGGTTTCAAGATCACCGCTGCCCTTTCTTGCCGCTTGAAGCTTGCCGCTGCCCCTTTATTAGTGTGCCAATTCTAATTTTTCCCCCTACCTTGTGCTCAAGCCCAACTTCCCTGGGCAGTTCCTCCATTTCCGTTCAGAGCGTGAGGTGCAGAGTATGGCCAAAGTGATCCTGAAGAAAAAAGACGACGCCCAGCGCACGTTGGGTGAGGTGCGCGGCTACGCGCGCAAGATCTGGCTGGCGGGCCTCGGGGCTTACACCCGGGTAGGTCAGGAAGGTGCCGACTACCTCAAAGAGCTGGTCAAGGCCGGTGAATCGGTAGAAAAACGCGGCAAGAAAAAACTCGATGCGCAGGTCGATGCCGCCAACTCCGAGATCGATTCGGTGAAGGGCGAGCTGAGCAGCGTCAAGGGCAAGGTCGAGGTTCAACTCGACAAAATCGAAAAGGCTTTCGACACACGGGTCGCAAGCGCCTTGAATCGCATCGGCATTCCGTCTAAACATGACGTGGAGACACTCTCTGTCAAGCTCGATGAGCTCACGGCATTGCTTGAACGTGTCGCACGTAAACAATAAGGAGAGCGGGATGGCTGGCAAGAAGACTACTGATAAAGAAGGCAGTTCCTGGGTCGGGGAGATCGAGAAGTATTCCCGCAAGATCTGGCTGGCTGGTTTGGGGATCTACTCCAAGATCGATCAGGATGGCAGCAAGGTGTTTGACAGCCTGGTCAAGGAGGGTGAGAAAGCTGAAAAACTGGCCAAGGGTTCGGTCGACTCGGCCAAGGCAACCGCCAAGTCGGCTACCTCGCGCATCAGCGGCGTCAAGGATCGCGCACTGGGCAAATGGGACGAACTCGAAGGTGCTTTCGACAAGCGCCTGAACAGTGCGATCTCGCGCCTTGGCGTGCCGAGCCGCAGTGAGGTCAAGGCGCTGCATTCGAAGGTCGACACCCTGACCAAGCAGATCGAGAAACTGACCGGCGCTTCGGTCACTCCGATCTCGAAAAAACCGGCGGCGAGCAAGCCTGCAGCCAAGCCACTGGCCAAGGCTGCACCGAAAGCGGCGGCGAAACCTGCAGCAAAAACTGCAGCGGCTAAACCTGCAGCCAAGCCAGCGGCGAAAACCGCAGCGGCAAAACCTGCGGCCAAGCCAGCAGCCAAACCGGCTGCAGCGAAGAAACCGGCAGTGAAGAAGTCCGCGGCCAAGCCAGCAGCTAAACCTGCAGCAGCGAAGCCGGCGGCACCTGCGGCCAGCGCTGCACCGGCGCCAAGCCCGGTACCAGTAGCCAATGCTGCACCGGTTACTTCGGCGCCGTCAGCTCCGGCAAGCCCGATCAGCCAGTCCTGATACTGGCTTTATCGCGGGGCAGTGCGGCGACCCGACTTGCCCCGCGATGCTTTCAACCCTCCAGATACCTTAGCGCCAACTGCTCGGCTGCATGCCGCGAGCCCGCCTCCAGGTGCGGCGCCACCAGCATCATCACCTGATACACCACCACCCCTACCTCACCCTCACGGGCCAGCACCCGTTGGTAATCGAGCGAGAACAGCAGCGTCAGGGTGATCTGCTCAACAAGCTGCCCCAACGCCCGCGTATCGCTGAGCACCTGCCCCTGGGCCTTGAGGCTGGCCAGCAGCGCCGCCAGGGTACGCTTGAGCGCGTTGAGCAGGTTGCGCATGCCACGGGCCAGCTTGGGCAGGCGCCCGGTCAGGTTCGACAGGTCCTGGAACAGGAAGCGGTACTGGGCCATGCGCTCGACGATCAGGTGCAGGAACAGCCAGTAGTCCTCGGCATCCAGGCGCACTTCCAGCGGCGGGTCGAGCAGTGGCGTGAGCTCGTCCTCGAAGCGTTCGAACAGCCCCAGCACCAGCGGCTCCTTACCGTGGAAGTGGTAGTAGAGGTTGCCCGGGCTGATGCCCATTTCGTTGGCAATCTCCAGGGTCGAGACATTCGGCTCGCCCTGGCGGTTGAACAGTTGCAGGGCACACTCGAGGATACGGTCGCGGGTTTTCATCCGTTCTACTTGTTCAGCGCGCCTGCACGTAGCTGCCGGGCGCGGGGTCCATGGGAGGGTAGTTCTGGTTGCCGAGGGCCATCAGGGTTTCGCGCTGGGCGCCGGAGCGCGCCTGAATCCATTCCAGCCATTGCGGCCACCAGCTGCCGTCGACCTGCTTGCCATCGTAGAGCCAGGCCCGCGGGTCGCTGCTCAGGCGCTGATTGTCGACGTAATGCGCCTTGGGGTTGCCCGGCGGGTTGATGATGCTTTGCACATGGCCGCTGTTGGCGAGGATGAAGCGTTTGTCGCCACCGAGCAGCAGCACCGAGCGATACACCGCATCCCAGGGGGTGATGTGGTCGTTGCTGCCGGCGACGCTGAAACTGTCGACGTTGACCTTCTGCAGATCGATCGGCGTGCCGCACACTTCAAGCCCCGCTGCGTGGGCCAGCGGGTTGTGCTTGAAGAAGTCCAGCAGGTCGCCATGCAGCGCGGCCGGCAGGCGGGTGTTGTCGTTGTTCCAGTAGAGGATGTCGAACGCCGGCGGGGCCTTGCCGAGCAGGTAGTTGTTGACCCAGTAATTCCAGATCAGGTCGTTGGGGCGCATCCAGGCGAACACCCGGGCGATCTCGCGACCGTCGAGCACGCCTTGCTGGTAGGAGCGGCGCTTGGCGGCTTCAAGGGTTTGTTCGTCGGCAAACAGGCTGGCCGGGCTGTCGATCTGGCTGTCGAGCAGGCTGACCAGGTAGGTGGCGCTGCTGACCCGGCGCAACTGGCGCTTGGCCTGCAAATGACCTTGCAATGCGGCCATGGTCAGGCCACCGGCACAGGCGCCCATGAGGTTGACCTCGCGGCTGCCGGTGATCGCCCGGCACACGTTCATCGCCTCCTCCACGGCTTCGACATAGCTCGACAGGCCCCACTCACGGTGGCGCGGGTCGGGGTTGCGCCAGCTGATCATGAAGGTCTGCAGGCCGTTCTTGAGCATGTACTGGACGAAGCTGTTGGCCGGGCTCAGGTCGAAGATGTAGAACTTGTTGATCTGCGGCGGTACCACCAGCAATGGCCTGGCGTATTGTTTTTCGCTCATCGGCTTGTACTGGATCAGTTCCAGCAGCTCGTTGCGAAACACCACCGAGCCCGGCGTGGTCGCCAGGTTGCGGCCGACCTCGAAGGCCTGCGGGTTGACCTGGCGCGGCAGGCCGTCGTTGTGCCGCAAATCATCGAGCAAGTGGTTGATGCCGCGCACCAGGCTCAGGCCTCCGGAGTTGAACAGCTCCTTGACCGCCAGGGGGTTGAGCAGTGAGTTGCTGGGCGACACGGCATCGTTGAGCAGAGTGAACAGAAAGTGCGCGCGGGCGCGGTCGTCTGGCGCCAGCTGGCTTTCGTCGATCCACAGGCGAGTGTGCTTCTGCCATGCCAGGTAGGCCTGCAGGCCGCGGCTGTACAGTGGGTTCTGGCTCCAGGCCGGGTCCTTGAAGCGGTTGTCGCGGGGGCTCGGTTGATAGGGGGTTTCGCCGAGCAGCACCTTGCCCAGTTGATTGCCCAGGGCCAGCATGTGCTTGGCTGTGTGCAGCGGGTGGCGCAGACCATGGCGGCTGACGCTGCGCAAGGTCGAAAACAGGTCACGTCCGCGCAGGCCGCTGATTGCACTCTGCACGTTCATATAGGTGGCGGGGACCGGTACCGATCCCTTCGCGGGTTTGTCTTTCATCAGGCAACACTCCGTCGTCAGGCCATCAACAAACACATCAATGCAAGAGCGACACCAACCTCACGCCGCGCACCCGGGTTGCCTGGCGTCCCGCCATGGGCTCGGGTGTGGCAGGCGTCTCAGCTGCTGGGGGCGGGCCGAGGGTGCATGACGGCGCGTTGGCGCTCTTGCTGGAGAAACTTCATGATGATCGGGGCGACGGCCTCGGCCCGGGTGATCAGGAACAAATGACCGTCGTCGATTATGTGTAGCTGGGCATTGGGAATTCGCCAGGCCAACAGGCGCATGTTGATCAAGGGGATCAGCGGATCGTCGTCGCCGGCCAGCACCAGGGTGGGCTGCTGGATCTTGTGCAGCCAGTGAATGCTGGTCCAGCCGAGCCCGGCGAACAGTTGCCAGTAGTAGCCGAGCTTGCCTCCGGAGCGCACTTTGGCCGCGTGCGAAAGGGCCAGGTCCGGGTCACGGCGGAAACCGCCACCATAGATCTGCGGGGCAATACGGATCACATGGGACGGCTGCACATAACGCCGGGGGCTAGCCATCAGCCACAGCACCTTGGGCTTGCCCGGCACCATCACTGCGCCCGCGGCGGTGGCAGCCAGTACCAGCTTTTTGCAGCGCTCGGGGTAGTCATGGGCAAACTGCTGGGCCAGGGCGCCGCCCCAGGACACGCCAATGACATTGACCTGGCCATAGTCGAGGTAGTCGAGCATGCGTGCGGTGAGTTTGGCCAGGCCAGGGAAACGATAGGGGTGGCGTGGGGTCGATGAACCGCCCACGCCAGGTACATCGAAGGCAATGACCTCCAGGTCCGGGTCCAGGGCCTGGATGAAGGGGAATACCAGCTCCAGGTTGGCGCCGATGCCGTTGAAGATCAGCAAGGGCGTCAAGTGCGGCTTGCCGGGTCGGACGGCGGTGCGGATGGTTTGGCCATCCAGGTCGACGGTCCTGAAAATATACTGTTGCGGCATGCGCGAAGCCCTGTGGTTTGTAAGCGCCGCAGCCCTTGCGAGCTGCGGCGGTGTTCGCTGTCAACGCTCGTGAACGTAGGTCCCTGGTGCTGCGGCACCGGCCACATGGGCCTTGTTGCCGAGGTTGGCCGGAGCTTTTTTCAGCTTGCCCGAACGCTCGGCCAGCCAGGTCTGCCAGTACAGCCACCAGGAGTCGGTGTGCTTGGTCGAGTTCTCTTGCCAGTCGAGGGCGCTGGGGGGCATTTCACTGTTGGTCATGTAACGCGCCTTGGGGTTGCCCGGCGGGTTGAGGATGCTCTGGATGTGACCGCTGTTGGACAGCAAAAACTCGACCTTGCCACCGAACAGCTGTGCCGACTTGTAGCACGACTGCCACGGGGTGATGTGATCGGCGGTACCGGCGACGCTGAAGATGTCAGTGGTCACCTGCTTGAGGTCGATCGGCGTGCCGCACACTTCCAGTGCATCGGGGCGCAACAGTGGGTTGTTTTTGAACAATTCGATCAGGTCGCCGTGGAAAGCGGCCGGCAGGCGTGTGGTGTCGTTATTCCAGAACAGGATGTCGAACACCGGCGGCTCGTTGCCCAGCAGGTAGTTGTTGACCCAGTAGTTCCAGATCAGGTCGTTGGGCCGCATCCAGGCGAACACCTTGGCCATGTCGCGGCCTTCCAGCACACCAGCCTGGTAGGAGTGGCGCTTGGCCGCCTCCAGGGTCTGCTCGTCGACGAACAGCGCCACCTGGGTGTCGAGGGTGGTGTCGAGTACGCTGACCAGCAGGGTCAGGGCATTGACCTTCTTCTCGCCGAGTGCCGCGTAGTGGCCCACCAGCGCGGTGCAGGTGATGCCACCGGAGCAGGCGCCGAGCATGTTCAGGTCCTTGCTGCCGGTGATCGCCAGGACTACGTCGACCGCCTCCTTGAGCGCATCGATATACGTCGACAGGCCCCATTCGCGTTGGGATTTGGTCGGGTTGCGCCAGCTGACGATGAAGGTCTGCACGTTGGAGCGCAGACAGAAACGCGCCAGGCTCTTTTCCGGGCTGAGGTCGAAGACGTAGAACTTGTTGATCTGCGGCGGCACCACCAGCAGCGGCTTTTCCAGCACCTGTTCGGTGATCGGCCGGTACTGGATCAGCTCCAGCACGTCGTTGCGAAACACCACCGCGCCTTCGCTGGTGCCGAGGTTCTTGCCGACCTCGAAGGCATCCATGTTCACCTGGCTGGGCATGCCGCCATTGTTGACCATGTCCTTGGCCAGGTTCGACAGGCCATCGAGCAGGCTCTTGCCGCCGGTTTCGAAGAAGCGCTTGACCGCCGCCGGGTTGGCCGCGGTGTTGGTCGGCGCCATGGCCTCGGTCATCAGGTTGATGACGAAGTGGCCGCGGCTGATGTCCTGGTCGGAAAGGTTGCTGGTATCGATCCAGTCGTGCAGTTCCTTGCGCCAGGCCAGGTAGGTCTGCAGGTAGCGGCGATACAGCGGGTTCTGGCTCCAGGCCGGATCGTGAAAACGACGGTCGTCATTCTCCGGTTGCAAGCTCGACTTGCCGAAGATCACATCCTTGAGTTCCATGCCGAAATGGGCGACATGCTTGGCACTGTGCAGCGGTTGGCGAATGGCCTGACGCAGCACCATTCGAGCAGAAGTCAGCAAATCCTTGCGGCGCAAGCCGATCACCGGGTTCAGACCCAGGGTGTTTTCCGAGGCTTGGCGCTGCAGGTCATCGTTATTCTTGTTACTCATCTACGACGCTCCGTTGTCCTGAGACGAGTACCGGTTTGACTGTGCGCGTTACACAGACGAACGCCCGGTACTGCTGCTCGGGTGACCAGTGATAACGAACTGCGGTCCTGCGGCCGGATGCAAACGACGATGAGCCCTGCGGGTTTTTTCTGCGTGAGAAGACTGCCTGCTTTCGCTCGCGACCTCTACATACCAGCCCGACCCTGCATTAAATCCGATGCAGGGAGCTTGCCAGATCCATTGGTTACCCGACTTTTTGGTATTGCGCAAGACGGCCAGTCATTGGCCGTGGTGCAGGCATTCAAGCAAATAGAATTAGAAAATGCGCTCTAAACCCTGAAGGGCCCGAGCTAGAGCATCAGCTTGACGATCGACTCGTTGGGGTCGCGGGATTTACCGGCTTTTGCCAGCTCGCCGAGATAGTCCGCCCAGAGTTCGTCCTGGCGCAGGCACAGCTGTTCTAGGTATTCCCAGGTGAACAGGCCGCTGTCGTGGCCGTCGTCGAAGGTCAGTTTCAGTGCGTATTGGCCGGCAGGTTCCAGCCCGCTCAGGCCAACGCCGAGCTTGCCGTACTGCAGGATCGGATTGCCGTGGCCCTGGACCTCGGCGGAGGGGGAGTGCACGCGCAGGAATTCGGCGGGCAGGTGGTACACCTCGCCTGGCCCGTAGGTCAGGGTGAGGGTCTTGGAGGCTTTATGCAGATTGATGCCGCTGGGGAGTCTGGTCATGGATAAGGGCTCTTGGGCTACAAGCTGCAAGCTACAAGCTGCAAGAGAAGGCGTCCAGCGCGCTTAACTTGCAGCTTGCCGCTTGAAGCTTGCCGCTTTAGAGAATATAGCGTGACAGGTCTTCGTTCTGCGCCAATTCGCCCAGGTGGCTGTTGACGTAGTCGGCGTCGATGCGGATCGGCGCTTCGCTGTGGGCGCTGGCCAGGTCGCCGGCGCTGAACGACACCTCTTCGAGCAGACGCTCGAGCAGGGTGTGCAGGCGACGGGCACCGATGTTCTCGGTTTTTTCGTTAACCTGCCAGGCAATCTCGGCCAGGCGCTTGATACCGTCGGCGGCGAACTCGATGTTCAGGCCTTCGGTTTTCAGCAGCTCACGGTACTGCTCGGTGAGCGAGGCGTGCGGTTCGCTGAGGATGCGCTCGAAGTCTTCCGGGCTCAGGGCCTTGAGTTCGACGCGGATCGGCAGGCGGCCTTGCAGCTCGGGTACCAGGTCGCTCGGCTTGCTCAGGTGGAAGGCACCGGAGGCGATGAACAGGATGTGGTCGGTCTTGACCATGCCCAGCTTGGTGTTCACCGTGCAGCCTTCAATCAGCGGCAGCAGGTCGCGCTGTACGCCTTCACGGGACACATCGGCACCGCCGACGTTGCCGCGCTTGGCGACCTTGTCGATTTCGTCGATGAACACGATGCCGTGCTGCTCGACCGCTTCCAGGGCCTTGGCCTTGAGCTCGTCTTCGTTGACCAGGCGCCCGGCTTCTTCGTCACGCACCAGCTTGAGTGCTTCCTTGACCTTGAGCTTGCGGCTCTTGCGCTTGCCCTTGCCCATGTTGGCGAAGAGGTTCTGCAACTGGTTGGTCATTTCCTCCATGCCCGGTGGCGCGGAAATGTCGACGCCCATGGCTTCGGCCACTTCGATCTCGATTTCCTTGTCGTCCAGCTGGCCTTCGCGCAGGCGCTTGCGGAACAGCTGGCGGGTGTTGGAGTCCTGGCTGGCGACCTGGTCTTCGTTGAAACCGGTGCGTGCCGGTGGCAACAGGGCATCAAGGATGCGCTCTTCGGCAGCGTCTTCGGCGCGGTGACCGACGCGGATGATTTCCTGCTCGCGGAGCATCTTGATCGCGGCATCGGCCAGGTCGCGGATGATCGACTCGACATCACGGCCGACATAACCGACTTCGGTGAACTTGGTCGCTTCGACCTTGATGAACGGTGCGTTGGCAAGCTTTGCCAGGCGGCGGGCGATTTCGGTTTTGCCGACGCCGGTCGGGCCGATCATCAGGATGTTCTTCGGCGTCACTTCAACGCGCAGCTCGGCCGGCAGCTGCATACGCCGCCAGCGGTTGCGCAAGGCGATGGCGACGGCGCGCTTGGCGTCGTCCTGGCCGATGATGTGGCGGTTGAGTTCGTGGACGATCTCGCGGGGGGTCATGGACATGGTAGTGATGGTCCTTGGGCTCGATAAGTCAGCGTGGAAAAGCCCGGCCACCGGGGCCGGGCGCCAGAACAGCTGAATTACTCGGCCAGGTCCTGCTCCTCGATGGTCAGGTGATGGTTGGTGAACACACAGATGTCACCGGCGATGTTCAGCGCGGTCTCGGCGATTTCGCGGGCCGAGAGGTCGGTCTTTTGCAGCAGGGCGCGAGCGGCGGCCTGGGCGTAGGCGCCACCGGAGCCCATGGCGATCAGGCCGTCTTCGGGTTCGACCACGTCACCGTTGCCGGTAATGATCAAGGATGCGTCCTTGTTGGCCACGGCCAGCATGGCTTCCAGGCGGCTCAGGGAACGGTCGGTACGCCATTCCTTGGCCAGCTCCACGGCGGCACGGACCAGATGGCCCTGGTGCTTTTCCAGCTGGCCTTCAAAGCGTTCGAACAGGGTGAAGGCGTCGGCGGTGGCACCGGCGAAACCGGCGATGACCTGACCGTGGTACAGGCGGCGGACTTTCTTGGCGTTGCCTTTCATCACGGTGTTGCCGAGAGAAACCTGGCCGTCGCCGCCCATGACGACTTTGCCGTGGCGGCGAACTGAAACGATGGTGGTCAAGGGAGAGTCTCCACGCAGCGGGGCGAAAATGCCTGATGCAGACTCATATGGGGGTGGTAGGAAAGATTTCAACCTTGAAGGATGAGCGGTAATCCTTCAGGGCCCCATCGCCGTCAAGGCCGGCTTGTGTCTTGAGGTAGGAATAGAATCAGAAGTGAGAGCGGTGAATGGCAAGCTGTACGCCGGTAGTGCTTAAAGCACGTGTGGGAGCAAAGCTGCCATTCACCTCTCCACTCTGGCCCGAGCCCGAACAGTTGATTGAGCGCCTCTCGAATCACAAGCGTGGGCCAAGCCAGAGCGCTCTCACAACTGAGTGTAAGAGGGTTCAGCCATGTTGTCTTCTGTTGGAATCGACACTGCCAAAGCCACTTTGGAAATCTGCATCAAGCCTCAGAAAATCCGCTTCGAAGTGGCCAACAACTCCGCAGGCTTCGAGGTGTTGCTTGAGCGTCTGAAGGACTTCAATA